>NZ_JAPDCM010000054.1:0-516 GCF_027706125.1 Aeromonas sp. Y318-1 | reverse complement strand
AACGAACGTTTCCATGCCCTCGAACGTTGGCGCGACCAGTTGATCGCCGGCGGCGACGCAGCGCTCGACGCCTTCGTCGGGGAGTTCCCCGAGTGCGATCGCCAGCACCTGCGCGGCCTGGTCCGCCACGCCCAGCACGAGGCCGCGCACAACAAACCGCCGGCCGCCGCACGCAAAGTGTTCAAGTACATCCGCGAACTGGACGAAACCAAGCGCGGCCTGCGCTAGGTTTCGCCGCGCCGGCGCCCGGGCCATGCCTCAGGCGCCGGTGCCGCCGACGGTGATCGCATCGATCTTCAGGGTCGGCTGGCCTACACCGACCGGCACCGACTGACCGTCCTTCCCGCAGGTTCCCACGCCACTGTCCAGGGCCAGGTCGTTGCCGACCATAGACACCCGGCTCATCGCTTCCGGACCGTTGCCGATCAGGGTGGCGCCTTTCACCGGGGTGGTGATCCTGCCGTTCTCGATCAGGTAGGCCTCGCTGGTGGAGAACACGAACTTGCCGCTGGTGAT
>NZ_JAPDCM010000053.1:0-530 GCF_027706125.1 Aeromonas sp. Y318-1 | reverse complement strand
TGTGATTCATGACTGGGGTGAAGTCGTAACAAGGTAACCCTAGGGGAACCTGGGGTTGGATCACCTCCTTACCTTAAGATGACGAAGTTGTTGAGTGTTCACACAGATTGCCTTGATTCAAAGTAGTTAGAGCAAAGACCTGGTGCGCAAGCATCAGTGCTTATCTGGCTTCGGTCAGATGAGAGAAGCCCTATCATTGGGTTTTGGGATGTGAATAATGGCGCTCGGCCTCGCAGGCTAGGCACTCGCCATTACCCAAAATCTGCACTGCTAACGCAGCGCAAAGATGATTTTGGGTCCCCTTCGTCTAGAGGCCTAGGACACCGCCCTTTCACGGCGGTAACAGGGGTTCGAATCCCCTAGGGGACGCCACTTCTCTTCTTGCTAACAAGAATGCAGACATAAGCATGTGTGTTTATGTCTGTTTTCTTCGGCCTTGAGCCGTTGCAAACATGCTCTTTAACAATCTGGAAAGCTGATTTAAAAAGTAGTTCTCAAACATTTGTTACAAGTGCTTTGGAAACTTCTTG
>NZ_JAPDCM010000052.1:0-601 GCF_027706125.1 Aeromonas sp. Y318-1 | reverse complement strand
AACACGCGGTTGGCGAAGAGGAAGTGTGGCAGCGGGTCGCCGGCCAGTTCCGCCTGCGGGATGCACAGCAGCGCACCGAAGCAGTAGAGGGCGATGGTCAGGAAGATGATGCTCAGGCCGAGGATCATCGAACGCGGGATGTTGCGCTCCGGACGCCGCGTCTCCTCCACCAGCGGGCAGACGAACTCGGCGCCGACGAAGCCCCACACGGCCATCGCGGTGAGCGCCAGGGCGCTTACCCCGAGCGGGTTCCAGCCGCTCGCCAGGGCGGTCTGCGCGGAAGCGTGGTCGCTGCTCACCGCACCCAGGCCGAGCACCAGCAGGACGATCATCATCAGCAGCGCCAGGGCGCTCTGCAGGCGCGCGAAGATGTCGATGCCGAGCAGGTTGAGCAGGGTGAACAGGCCGAGCACGCCGTAGGCCACCAGCATCGGCGGCAGCGCGCCGGGGTAGACCTTGCCGATGATCAGGTCGAGCAGCAGCAGTTCCGCCGAGAGGGCGAACATCGCCACCACCACGTAGCCGGAAAAGGTCGCCAGGATCGCCGGGAAATGCCCGATGGCCACCTCGGTGTAGCTGCTCAGGCTACCGGCGCGGGGAA
>NZ_JAPDCM010000051.1:0-691 GCF_027706125.1 Aeromonas sp. Y318-1 | reverse complement strand
AGGTCGGCCTGGTGACACTGATCGGCCTGATCAGCAAACACGGCATCCTGATCGTCGAGTTCGCCAACCAGTTGCGCCACGAACAGGGGCTGGAGCGTCGCGAGGCCATCGAGCAGGCCGCCGCGATCCGCCTGCGGCCAGTACTGATGACCACCGCGGCGATGGTGCTCGGGGTGATCCCGCTGATCCTCGCCACCGGCGCCGGGGCGGTCAGTCGCTTCGACATCGGCATCGTGATCGCTACCGGCATGTCGGTGGGCACCCTGTTCACCCTGTTCGTCCTGCCGTGCATCTACACCCTGGTGGCCAGGCCGGATGCCCCGCCAGGCGTGACGCAAGCGGCAAACGCACACTGATCGGAAACGGCGGATAGCGACAACAGCGCTGTCCGCCGGTGCTGTCGCCCCATCCCACAGCCCTCCGGGCGCGATCCTATGTCCGCCGGCAGCCGCCTCCAGTAGACTGCCCGCTGAAACGCAGTGGTGAGACGAGCATGGCCGAGAGCGCTTTTTCCGAACGTATCGTGCAGAACCTGCTGGATACCGACTTCTACAAGCTGACCATGATGCAGGCGGTGCTGCACAACTACCCCAACGCCGAAGTGGAGTGGGAATTCCGCTGCCGCAACGCCGAGGACCTGCGTCCGTACCTGGCGGAGATCCGCTACCAGATCGAGCGCCTCGCCGAAGTC
>NZ_JAPDCM010000050.1:0-798 GCF_027706125.1 Aeromonas sp. Y318-1 | reverse complement strand
ATTGAACTGTCAGGAGCTGGCTGCACAACAGCCATTACGCCCAATCAACTGGTGCAGTCGTCTTCTGAAAATGACATTTGGTATCTCTCATAAACGGATGTTTTTGAGAGAACTATCTTCGGCCTTCACACGCACGAAAGGCGGCGAAGCTCCGCCGTTAATCCGTCCGCCGGAGATCTCGCCCAGGCAGGCTGAAGGCCGAGCAAGCCTGACAGGCCCGAAAAGCCCGGCACGGGCGTCGGCGGCGATGACGGCGGCGGCATTATCCAGGGTTGATGATGGAAGTGGAGGATATCGACAACCTCTCGCGCAACCAAGACATCGCGGTCGGACTGCAAGTGATCTTGAAGCCACGGGCCCGTCCCACCCCGACATGGACCTCGATGCCCGAACGGACGTTAGATTTCGAGTTCTAGGCGTTCTGCGATGAAGGTTGGATCCCAGCCGGGATTGAAAGTGTCGACGTGGGTGAATCCGAGCCGCTCGTATAGGCCACGCAGGTTCGGGTGGCAGTCGAGCCGCAGCTTGGCGCACCCCTGCGTTCGCGCGGCATGGCGGCAAGCCTCGATCAGCGCGGAGCTGACACCCCGGCCCGCATGTGTCCGTCGCACCGCGAGCTTGTGCAGATATGCGGCCTCCCCCTTGAGGGCGTCGGGCCAGAACTCGGGATCCTCGGCCGACAAGGTGCAACAGCCGACGATGCCGTCGCTGCAACTCGCGACTAGGAGCTCGGATCTCAGGACGAAGGTCTCCGCGAATGTCCGGTCGATCCGCGCGACGTCCCAGGCGGGCGTTCCC
>NZ_JAPDCM010000049.1:0-820 GCF_027706125.1 Aeromonas sp. Y318-1 | reverse complement strand
GGCACTGTTGCAAAGTTAGCGATGAGGCAGCCTTTTGTCTTATTCAAAGGCCTTACATTTCAAAAACTCTGCTTACCAGGCGCATTTCGCCCAGGGGATCACCATAATAAAATGCTGAGGCCTGGCCTTTGCGTAGTGCACGCATCACCTCAATACCTTTGATGGTGGCGTAAGCCGTCTTCATGGATTTAAATCCCAGCGTGGCGCCGATTATCCGTTTCAGTTTGCCATGATCGCATTCAATCACGTTGTTCCGGTACTTAATCTGTCGGTGTTCAACGTCAGACGGGCACCGGCCTTCGCGTTTGAGCAGAGCAAGCGCGCGACCATAGGCGGGCGCTTTATCCGTGTTGATGAATCGCGGGATCTGCCACTTCTTCACGTTGTTGAGGATTTTACCCAGAAACCGGTATGCAGCTTTGCTGTTACGACGGGAGGAGAGATAAAAATCGACAGTGCGGCCCCGGCTGTCGACGGCCCGGTACAGATACGCCCAGCGGCCATTGACCTTCACGTAGGTTTCATCCATGTGCCACGGGCAAAGATCGGAAGGGTTACGCCAGTACCAGCGCAGCCGTTTTTCCATTTCAGGCGCATAACGCTGAACCCAGCGGTAAATCGTGGAGTGATCGACATTCACTCCGCGTTCAGCCAGCATCTCCTGCAGCTCACGGTAACTGATGCCGTATTTGCAGTACCAGCGTACGGCCCACAGAATGATGTCACGCTGAAAATGCCGGCCTTTGAATGGGTTCATGTGCAGCTCCATCAGCAAAAGGGGATGATAAGTTTATCACCACCGACTATTTGCAACAGTGCC
>NZ_JAPDCM010000048.1:0-1033 GCF_027706125.1 Aeromonas sp. Y318-1 | reverse complement strand
ACCTGATTACCCATGACCCTCAGCCAGCTTCAAGAGCCGATATGGCATCGGAGGGCTTGCCACGACTGCATGCCCCAATTCAACCAACATGCTCTTGAGGTCAAAACGATGATTAAACCGGAAGCAGTATTCCGCAAGATGCCTTGGTAAATGCTTCGCTCCGAGCGTATGGCAACTGCCCCGCAGCGAGTTTTTCACATTTCCTATCATCGTGTTTACCCAGTTGAATGCCGGATGATCCAGCCAGTCCAGGTTGCCCCCGGTGACAACACCCAGGTGCTCACAATTGGCCTCCTTGACCGCTTTGAAACAGGCCAATCCATCGGATATCACCGCGCTACCACTAGCAAGATGCCGTTTTGCCCAATCAGCAATGACGTTGGTTTTGAAACCATCGACCACCGTCATCCGCATCTTGATTGGATGCCCTTCCTTGTTCAGGGCTACTGCTGCCACAAACGGCGTCTTGCCTGCCGCGCCGCGACCTCGTTTGCCACCACGGCGCTCTCCACCCCAGTAGACATCATCGAGCTGAATGATGCCGCTGATGGGCTGCTTGTCATCGGACTCTTTCATGGCTTGCAGCAGCTTGTGCTTGAGCATCCAGGCGGTGTCATATTTGACGTCCAACTGGCGCTTTAGCTCCATCGCTGACAAGCCAGTTTTGGTCTGTGACAGCAGCTGCATCGCCAGAAACCACTTGGTCAGTGGGAGTTTGGTGTTTGCAAAAATCGTGTTTCCAGTCAATGACATCTGGTGACGGCAGTTATTGCATTGCAGCACGCGTGGCCGACTTTTCAGGCGACAGCAGGTCTTGTTGGCGCACTCAGGACAGATGAAACCGTTCGGAAAACGCCAAGCAAGCAGCGCGTTTTCGCACTGCGCTTCAGTGCCATAGTCCTTGAAAAAATCAAACAGGCTGTAGCCTTTCTGGAATTGGACTTTGCTTTTGGCCATGATCTCGCACCTCGATAACTGTACGTAAGATCAGTATAGTTCGTGGTAACTGACTGCTAATCATGGGTAATCAGGT
>NZ_JAPDCM010000047.1:0-1059 GCF_027706125.1 Aeromonas sp. Y318-1 | reverse complement strand
CCCAGTTTTTAGTGAGATCTCTCCCACTGACGTATCATTTGGTCCGCCCGAAACAGGTTGGCCAGCGTGAATAACATCGCCAGTTGGTTATCGTTTTTCAGCAACCCCTTGTATCTGGCTTTTACGAAGCCGAACTGTCGCTTGATGATGCGAAATGGGTGCTCCACCTTGGCCCGGATGCTGGCTTTCATGTATTCGATGTTGATGGCCGTTTTGTTCTTGCGTGGATGCTGTTTCAAGGTTCTTACCTTGCCGGGGCGCTCGGCGATCAGCCAGTCCACATCCACCTCGGCCAGCTCCTCGCGCTGTGGCGCCCCTTGGTAGCCGGCATCGGCTGAGACAAATTGCTCCTCTCCATGCAGCAGATTACCCAGCTGATTGAGGTCATGCTCGTTGGCCGCGGTGGTGACTAGGCTGTGGGTCAGGCCACTCTTGGCATCGACACCAATGTGGGCCTTCATGCCAAAGTGCCACTGATTGCCTTTCTTGGTCTGATGCATCTGCGGATCGCGTTGCTGCTCTTTGTTCTTGGTCGAGCTGGGAGCCTCAATGATGGTGGCATCGACCAAGGTGCCTTGAGTCATCATGACGCCTGCTTCGGCCAGCCAGCGATTGATGGTCTTGAACAATTGGCGGGCCAGTTGATGCTGCTCCAGCAGGTGGCGGAAATTCATGATGGTGGTGCGGTCCGGCAAGGCGCTATCCAGGGATAACCGGGCAAACAGACGCATGGAGGCGATTTCGTACAGAGCATCTTCCATCGCGCCATCGCTCAGGTTGTACCAATGCTGCATGCAGTGAATGCGTAACATGGTTTCCAGCGGATAAGGTCGCCGGCCATTACCAGCCTTGGGGTAAAACGGCTCGATGACTTCCACCATGTTTTGCCATGGCAGAATCTGCTCCATGCGGGACAAGAAAATCTCTTTTCTGGTCTGACGGCGCTTACTGCTGAATTCACTGTCGGCGAAGGTAAGTTGATGACTCATGATGAACCCTGTTCCATGGCTCCAGATGACAAACATGATCTCATATCAGGGACTTGTTCGCACCTTCCCT
>NZ_JAPDCM010000046.1:0-1164 GCF_027706125.1 Aeromonas sp. Y318-1 | reverse complement strand
CTAAATAACTGATCCCAATAGTGCTACACCTTCGCTGTGCCATAGCCATTCCCCGGGAAAGGAGACACGGTATCCATGAAGTGTTTCACTCGGGCCAGCAGGTTTGCCATCCCTCTGCATTGATGATTGCGCGTGATGGTTTCATGTAACTTGTGCCATAGCCGTTCTATGTGATTAACCCAAGGGCTGTAAACTGGCTGGAACACCAGGCAGAACTTGGGATTCTTCTTCAACCATCGCTCGGTCTGTTTGCTTTTGTGAATGATGTAGTTATCGAGGATCAACGTGATGGTTTTGGCTCGTCGGTAGTGGTGGCGCAGCTTTTCCAGCATGGCAATAAACAGCGATGAGTTTTTCTTGATCCCGCTGACGTAAAGTACCCTTCCGTTGCCTGCGTGGAGAACGCCTGCCAGATAATGCTTGGCATTCTGCCCCGGTGTGACAACCCGCTTTTGCTGCGCTCTGAACATCCAGTCGGCTCCTAATTTGGGATTGAGGTCTATATCGACTTCATCCTCATAAAACACCGGATTATCGGCATCACAGCGGGCCAGCGCGGCGTCGATATTCGCCATTTTTTCCTGATAGGCTGGGTCTTTTATCCGCAAGGTCGGCACGGGCCTGCGCCAGACAATGCCCATACGAGGTAACCATCGGCGGAGCGTGGAGGCTGCCACATTGAGCCCTGTTAACCGATTGATTTTTATAGCCAATAGTTCAGTACACCAACGGCTGCGCTGATAACCAAAATCTTGCGGAGAAAACTGCATGAGCAGCACCAGTAGGGTGACAATCTTGGCGATAGGTAAGACTGGGGCACGGCCAGCCGGTAAGGCTTCTAGCGCATCTATGCCTTCATCTCGATACCACCGAAGCCAACGACCGATGGTCGAGCGCGCAGCGCCGGTAAGGTGATGAACATCGGTGATCGTGCGTCCTTCATGTAACAGCAAGATGGCCATCAAGCGACGAGCATGTCCTTTATCACGGGTGGCATGGATGATTTTGTGAATGCGGCGCCGTTGTGGTCGTGGCAGAGGTGGTAGGATAGGCATCAACTCAGTCCTTTGGGTGTGGCTTGTTTTGTTTAGCGACTAATCAGATCGCACAAACTGGACTGAGTTCCCTTCCTCCGGTGATCTACTATTCGGAACAGCTATTTAG
>NZ_JAPDCM010000045.1:0-1193 GCF_027706125.1 Aeromonas sp. Y318-1 | reverse complement strand
TGAATGGGTTCATGTGCAGCTCCATCAGCAAAAGGGGATGATAAGTTTATCACCACCGACTATTTGCAACAGTGCCCTCTGATGTTACATTGCACAAGATAAAAATATATCATCATGAACAATAAAACTGTCTGCTTACATAAACAGTAATACAAGGGGTGTTATGAGCCATATTCAACGGGAAACGTCTTGCTCGAGGCCGCGATTAAATTCCAACATGGATGCTGATTTATATGGGTATAAATGGGCTCGCGATAATGTCGGGCAATCAGGTGCGACAATCTATCGATTGTATGGGAAGCCCGATGCGCCAGAGTTGTTTCTGAAACATGGCAAAGGTAGCGTTGCCAATGATGTTACAGATGAGATGGTCAGACTAAACTGGCTGACGGAATTTATGCCTCTTCCGACCATCAAGCATTTTATCCGTACTCCTGATGATGCATGGTTACTCACCACTGCGATCCCCGGGAAAACAGCATTCCAGGTATTAGAAGAATATCCTGATTCAGGTGAAAATATTGTTGATGCGCTGGCAGTGTTCCTGCGCCGGTTGCATTCGATTCCTGTTTGTAATTGTCCTTTTAACAGCGATCGCGTATTTCGTCTCGCTCAGGCGCAATCACGAATGAATAACGGTTTGGTTGATGCGAGTGATTTTGATGACGAGCGTAATGGCTGGCCTGTTGAACAAGTCTGGAAAGAAATGCATAAGCTTTTGCCATTCTCACCGGATTCAGTCGTCACTCATGGTGATTTCTCACTTGATAACCTTATTTTTGACGAGGGGAAATTAATAGGTTGTATTGATGTTGGACGAGTCGGAATCGCAGACCGATACCAGGATCTTGCCATCCTATGGAACTGCCTCGGTGAGTTTTCTCCTTCATTACAGAAACGGCTTTTTCAAAAATATGGTATTGATAATCCTGATATGAATAAATTGCAGTTTCATTTGATGCTCGATGAGTTTTTCTAATCAGAATTGGTTAATTGGTTGTAACACTGGCAGAGCATTACGCTGACTTGACGGGACGGCGCTTCCCTACCCTCATGGCCGCCTCCCAGGAATCGACCCAGGTGCTTATCGTGGACATAATCCTTTACTCATAAATTGGCACTGTTGCAAAGTTAGCGATGAGGCAGCCTTTTGTCTTATTCAAAGGCCTTACATTTCAAAAACTCTGCTTACC
>NZ_JAPDCM010000044.1:0-1332 GCF_027706125.1 Aeromonas sp. Y318-1 | reverse complement strand
TGGATTTGACCCCATAGGTCCAGACACTTTTCCCGCTTAGGGTTGTGATACCCGACTGCGCAGAAATTCCCGTGGTGAACGGTATCCCAAGGCGCTGTGCGGGTGGTGCTCGTTATAATGCTCAAACGCGATAGCCAAATTGCCTACCGCTGTTCGGCTATCCGGTTTTGGCATCATCTCGATATAGTCTCGCTTCATCGTCTTCACGAAGCTCTCCGCTATACCGTTACTCTGTGGGCTTCTCACTGCTGTCGTTCTGGGCTCCAACCCGATTTCTCGTGCAAACGCGCGGGTCTCATGGGCTCGATACGCCGAGCCATTATCAGTCAGCCACTCCACCGGTGATGCCGGCAACGAATCCCCAAAGCGATGTTCGACAGACCTCAGCATGACATCTTGCACAGTGTCACTATCGTAACCCCCAGTACTGGCCGCCCAGTCCAACGCTTCCCTATCGCAGCAATCCATGGCGAACGTGACACGTAGTTTTTCACCGTTATCGCAGCGAAACTCGAAGCCATCTGAGCACCACCGTCGATTGCTCTCCTTGACGGCAACACGCCCCTTATGTGCCTGCTGGGCCAATGGTGCAGCTGGTTTTCTTTCCAGCAGCAAGCCATGTTCGCGCATGACGCGATATACCCGCTTAGCGTTTACCACAGGTTGTTCTGTTGCCTCAGACTGACGCCGTAACAGCGCCCAGACCCGGCGATAGCCATAGGAGGGAAGCTCTGCCATCGCCTCCATGATACGGCCAAGTAAGGCTGCATCATCACGCTGGCGATGATGACGACCATCTTGCCAACCCGGTTTTCGATGAACACGAACGGATAGCTGCGCACGCGATACATTAAGAGCCTGGCTCACAGCACTTAATCGTCGTCCCCCGGCAACAAGGGCGCATGCGCAATCCATTTTTTTGCTCGACCATACTCCACGGCTTCTTTGAGGATCTCGTTCTCCATGGTCTTCTTCCCGAGCAGACGCTGAAGCTCTCGGATCTGCTTGATGGCAGCAGCCAACTCGGAAGCAGGAACAACATCCTCACCGGCGGTGATCGCCGTGAGAGACCCTTCTTGGAATTGCTTACGCCATTTGAAAAGCTGGTTTGCGTTGACGTCGTGCAAGCGAGCAACATGAGAGACGGTCATCCCGGGCTCAAAGGTCTGCTGCACGATGGCGATCTTTTCTTGTGGAGTCCGGCGTCGACGGCGCTCGGCCCCTGTTAACACTTCGACCATCTTCTCGTTGTGACTAGTACTGA
The DNA here is from genome assembly GCF_027706125.1 of Aeromonas sp. Y318-1. Classification (NCBI taxonomy): domain Bacteria; kingdom Pseudomonadati; phylum Pseudomonadota; class Gammaproteobacteria; order Aeromonadales; family Aeromonadaceae; genus Aeromonas; species Aeromonas sp. Y318-1. The sequence goes on along the minus strand of NZ_JAPDCM010000044.1, from coordinate 68 downwards.
ACATAGCTCCAAGACTACCTCTTAAGTTAAGAGGGGCGAAGTGTCTGGATCTTCAAGGGGCCAATCTA
>NZ_JAPDCM010000043.1:0-1356 GCF_027706125.1 Aeromonas sp. Y318-1 | reverse complement strand
CTAACTTTGTTTTAGGGCGACTGCCCTGCTGCGTAACATCGTTGCTGCTCCATAACATCAAACATCGACCCACGGCGTAACGCGCTTGCTGCTTGGATGCCCGAGGCATAGACTGTACAAAAAAACAGTCATAACAAGCCATGAAAACCGCCACTGCGCCGTTACCACCGCTGCGTTCGGTCAAGGTTCTGGACCAGTTGCGTGAGCGCATACGCTACTTGCATTACAGCTTACCAACCGAACAGGCTTATGTCCACTGGGTTCGTGCCTTCATCCGTTTCCACGGTGTGCGTCACCCGGCAACCTTGGGCAGCAGCGAAGTCGAGGCATTTCTGTCCTGGCTGGCGAACGAGCGCAAGGTTTCGGTCTCCACGCATCGTCAGGCATTGGCGGCCTTGCTGTTCTTCTACGGCAAGGTGCTGTGCACGGATCTGCCCTGGCTTCAGGAGATCGGAAGACCTCGGCCGTCGCGGCGCTTGCCGGTGGTGCTGACCCCGGATGAAGTGGTTCGCATCCTCGGTTTTCTGGAAGGCGAGCATCGTTTGTTCGCCCAGCTTCTGTATGGAACGGGCATGCGGATCAGTGAGGGTTTGCAACTGCGGGTCAAGGATCTGGATTTCGATCACGGCACGATCATCGTGCGGGAGGGCAAGGGCTCCAAGGATCGGGCCTTGATGTTACCCGAGAGCTTGGCACCCAGCCTGCGCGAGCAGCTGTCGCGTGCACGGGCATGGTGGCTGAAGGACCAGGCCGAGGGCCGCAGCGGCGTTGCGCTTCCCGACGCCCTTGAGCGGAAGTATCCGCGCGCCGGGCATTCCTGGCCGTGGTTCTGGGTTTTTGCGCAGCACACGCATTCGACCGATCCACGGAGCGGTGTCGTGCGTCGCCATCACATGTATGACCAGACCTTTCAGCGCGCCTTCAAACGTGCCGTAGAACAAGCAGGCATCACGAAGCCCGCCACACCGCACACCCTCCGCCACTCGTTCGCGACGGCCTTGCTCCGCAGCGGTTACGACATTCGAACCGTGCAGGATCTGCTCGGCCATTCCGACGTCTCTACGACGATGATTTACACGCATGTGCTGAAAGTTGGCGGTGCCGGAGTGCGCTCACCGCTTGATGCGCTGCCGCCCCTCACTAGTGAGAGGTAGGGCAGCGCAAGTCAATCCTGGCGGATTCACTACCCCTGCGCGAAGGCCATCGGTGCCGCATCGAACGGCCGGTTGCGGAAAGTCCTCCCTGCGTCCGCTGATGGCCGGCAGCAGCCCGTCGTTGCCTGATGGATCCAACCCCTCCGCTGCTATAGTGCAGTCGGCTTCTGACGTTCAGTGCAGCCGTCTTCTGAAAACGACA
>NZ_JAPDCM010000042.1:0-1421 GCF_027706125.1 Aeromonas sp. Y318-1 | reverse complement strand
CGCTTAAAAATAATAAAAGCAGACTTGACCTGATAGTTTGGCTGTGAGCAATTATGTGCTTAGTGCATCTAACGCCGCCATAAACGGCGACAGGGTGGCGCGCCTATTGCGCATAAAATGGCGAAGCCATGCGCAACAGGCGCGGAATCTCTGGCGTCCGGTTTGATGGCTTTGTTATGCAAAGGACTAGTCTTCAATGACGTGTAAACCACGGCGCTTTAAGTCCTCCAACGAATCCAACATTCCCCTTATTAATTCAACAGGATGCCCCTCCCAGTCTTCAACAACGCCAACAATTCTCAAGGGTTCGCAGGTTCTATAGGACTGTGTTGGATTACCGGGAAATCTTTTGTTCGTAAGATTCGGATCGTCTTCGAACGGTCCTGTTGGCTCAACTATGTATATGTAGCCGCGACCCTCGAGGCCAGACAGTGACATAGCAAGTTCAGCTCCCCAAACTGCTGGCTCCATCAAGGCTGAAAAGTAGATGTGCTTAAGAATACGACCGTCCTCGAAATGAGAGATGAACCCTGTGGTTAGCAAGTCACCAATCGCCAAATTGGCTTTGGTTCCATGATAGAACGGTCCTTGCACCTGCTTGTAATTATCATGAGAGATGGGAATCCAATCTTTTACCATTTTAAGACCCTTAATTGTTGGGATTTGGCTGCATAACGTTTGACATGAGGGGCGGCCAAGGGCGCCAGCCCTTGGACGTCCCCCTCGATGGAAGGGTTAGGCATCACTGCGTGTTCGCTCGAATGCCTGGCGTGTTTGAACCATGTACACGGCTGGACCATATGGGGTGGTTACGGTACCTTGCCTCTCAAACCCCGCTTTCTCGTAGCATCGGATCGCTCGCAAGTTGCTCGGCGACGGGTCCGTTTGGATCTTGGTGACCTCGGGATCATTGAACAGCAACTCAACCAGAGCTCGAACCAGCTTGGTTCCCAAGCCTTTGCCCAGTTGTGATGCATTCGCCAGTAACTGGTCTATTCCGCGTACTCCTGGATCGGTTTCTTCTTCCCACCTTCCGTCCCCGCTTCCAAGAGCAACGTACGACTGGGCATACCCAATCGGCTCTCCATTCAGCATTGCAATGTATGGAGTGACGGACTCTTGCGCTAAAACGCTTGGCAAGTACTGTTCCTGTACGTCAGCAAGTGTCGGGCGTGCTTCTTCTCCGCCCCACCACTCGACGATATGAGATCGATTTAGCCACTCATAGAGCATCGCAAGGTCATGCTCAGTCATGAGGCGCAGTGTGACGGAATCGTTGCTGTTGGTCACGATGCTGTACTTTGTGATGCCTAACTTTGTTTTTGCGTTGCTCATGATGTCTAACTCCCAATTTGTGTAGGGCTTATTATGCACGCTTAAAAATAATAAAAGCAGACTTGACCTGATAGTTTGGCTGTGAG
>NZ_JAPDCM010000041.1:0-1599 GCF_027706125.1 Aeromonas sp. Y318-1 | reverse complement strand
CTAGGAGCTCGGATCTCAGGACGAAGGTCTCCGCGAATGTCCGGTCGATCCGCGCGACGTCCCAGGCGGGCGTTCCCTTGGCGGACATCCACGCCGCAGCGTCGTGCATCAGCCGCACAACCTCGTCGATATCACCCGAGCAGGCGACCCGAACGTTCGGAGGCTCCTCGCTGTCCATTCGCTCCCCTGGCGCGGTATGAACCGCCGCCTCATAGTGCAGTTTGATCCTGACGAGCCCAGCATGTCTGCGCCCACCTTCGCGGAACCTGACCAGGGTCCGCTAGCGGGCGGCCGGAAGGTGAATGCTAGGCATGATCTAACCCTCGGTCTCTGGCGTCGCGACTGCGAAATTTCGCGAGGGTTTCCGAGAAGGTGATTGCGCTTCGCAGATCTCCAGGCGCGTGGGTGCGGACGTAGTCAGCGCCATTGCCGATCGCGTGAAGTTCCGCCGCAAGGCTCGCTGGACCCAGATCCTTTACAGGAAGGCCAACGGTGGCGCCCAAGAAGGATTTCCGCGACACCGAGACCAATAGCGGAAGCCCCAACGCCGACTTCAGCTTTTGAAGGTTCGACAGCACGTGCAGCGATGTTTCCGGTGCGGGGCTCAAGAAAAATCCCATCCCCGGATCGAGGATGAGCCGGTCGGCAGCGACCCCGCTCCGTCGCAAGGCGGAAACCCGCGCCTCGAAGAACCGCACAATCTCGTCGAGCGCGTCTTCGGGTCGAAGGTGACCGGTGCGGGTGGCGATGCCATCCCGCTGCGCTGAGTGCATAACCACCAGCCTGCAGTCCGCCTCAGCAATATCGGGATAGAGCGCAGGGTCAGGAAATCCTTGGATATCGTTCAGGTAGCCCACGCCGCGCTTGAGCGCATAGCGCTGGGTTTCCGGTTGGAAGCTGTCGATTGAAACACGGTGCATCTGATCGGACAGGGCGTCTAAGAGCGGCGCAATACGTCTGATCTCATCGGCCGGCGATACAGGCCTCGCGTCCGGATGGCTGGCGGCCGGTCCGACATCCACGACGTCTGATCCGACTCGCAGCATTTCGATCGCCGCGGTGACAGCGCCGGCGGGGTCTAGCCGCCGGCTCTCATCGAAGAAGGAGTCCTCGGTGAGATTCAGAATGCCGAACACCGTCACCATGGCGTCGGCCTCCGCAGCGACTTCCACGATGGGGATCGGGCGAGCAAAAAGGCAGCAATTATGAGCCCCATACCTACAAAGCCCCACGCATCAAGCTTTTGCCCATGAAGCAACCAGGCAATGGCTGTAATTATGACGACGCCGAGTCCCGACCAGACTGCATAAGCAACACCGACAGGGATGGATTTCAGAACCAGAGAAAGAAAATAAAATGCGATGCCATAACCGATTATGACAACGGCGGAAGGGGCAAGCTTAGTAAAGCCCTCGCTAGATTTTAATGCGGATGTTGCGATTACTTCGCCAACTATTGCGATAACAAGAAAAAGCCAGCCTTTCATGATATATCTCCCAATTTGTGTAGGGCTTATTATGCACGCTTAAAAATAATAAAAGCAGACTTGACCTGATAGTTTGGCTGTGAGCAATTATGTGCTTAGTGCATCTAACGCCG
>NZ_JAPDCM010000040.1:0-1905 GCF_027706125.1 Aeromonas sp. Y318-1 | reverse complement strand
CGCTTAAAAATAATAAAAGCAGACTTGACCTGATAGTTTGGCTGTGAGCAATTATGTGCTTAGTGCATCTAACGCCGGAGTTAAGCCGCCGCGCGTAGCGCGGTCGGCTTGAACGAATTGTTAGACATCATTTACCAACTGACTTGATGATCTCGCCTTTCACAAAGCGAATAAATTCTTCCAAGTGATCTGCGCGTGAGGCCAAGTGATCTTCTTTTTGTCCCAGATAAGCTTGCTTAGCTTCAAGTAAGACGGGCTGATACTGGGCAGGTAGGCGTTTTATTGCCCAGTCGGCAGCGACATCCTTCGGCGCGATTTTGCCGGTTATTGCGCTGTACCAAATGCGGGACAACGTAAGCACTACATTTCGCTCATCGCCGGCCCAGTCGGGCTGCGAGTTCCATAGCTTCAAGGTTTCCCTCAGCGCCTCGAATAGATCCTGTTCAGGAACCGGGTCAAAGAATTCCTCCGCTGCCGGACCTACCAAGGCAACGCTATGTTCTCTTGCTTTTGTAAGCAGGATAGCTAGATCAATGTCGATCATGGCTGGCTCGAAGATACCCGCAAGAATGTCATTGCGCTGCCATTCTCCAAATTGCAGCTCGCGCTTAGCCGGATAACGCCACGGGATGATGTCGTCATGCACGACAAGGGTGACTTCTATAGCGCGGAGCGTCTCGCTCTCGCCAGGGAAAGCCGAAGCCTCCATAAGATCATTGAGCAATGCTCGCCGCGTCGTTTCATCAAGCTTTACGGCCACAGTAACCAACAAATCAATATCGCTGTATGGCTTCAGGCCGCCATCCACTGCGGAGCCGTACAAATGCACGGCCAGCAACGTTGATTCCAGATGGCGCTCAATGACGCTTAGCACCTCTGATAGTTGGTTCGAAATTTCGATGGTCACCGCTTCCCTCATGATGTCTAACGGGCGAGGTAAGCCGACCGCAGAATGCGGGTCGGCTTGACCGAAATGTTAGAACCAGAAGCCAAAACGGATAACTTGAATTTGGCGACGGGCGCTAACCGTGAAAAAACGCTGCGCCACCGAGGCGGCACAGCACTGCAAAAACGATAGCTGCTTGCGCTTGCTACGCAAGGGCTAGAGGCCAAAAAGACTGAAAACCTGCGCAGCCCATGCAGGCGAAGCCCGGAAAAAAGGCAAAACAGGCACTGAATAACGCCTGAAAAGCTAAATGCCGTTTGAATAAACATGAGCTAAATAAAGCTGGGTTTCAGTGGTGCTAACGTTGGACGTAACGAGAGCCGGAGCGCAGCGGAGGGAACCAAAATGCGCAGCATTTTGGCGTCCCGTTGACGGAATGGTTAGCCGTTTCGACGCGCATAAACGGAGTGGGTGTACGGAATTACAGCTTGAATGGTTTCGGTTGAGACAAGCTCGAATTCTGTTTCGTTGAGCATTGGGAAGAAGGCGTCACCCTCGAAGGTTTGATGTACCTCAGATAGAAACACGCCGTGGGCGTGAGGTAGTGCCAGAGTGTATATCTCAGCTCCGCCCGCGACGTAGAGTTCATTGCCGAGTTCGGATGCCAAAGCGATAGCGTGCGACAGCGTTGAAACAACTACGCAGCCAGTGGCGCGGTAGTTAGCTTGGCGTGAGATTACCAATGTGTGACGGTTCGGTAGAGGCTTGCCGATAGACTCAAAGGTCTTTCGCCCCATGACAACGACTTTTCCCTCAGTGAGTCTGCGAAAAATCTTCTGCTCACCCGGAATTTTCCAGGGGATATTAGGACCATTGCCAATAACCCGATTGGCTCCCATCGCAGCAACGAGATAAATGCGTACTGATTCCGAGTTCATATGGCTAACTTTGTTTTAGGGCGACTGCCCTGCTGCGTAACATCGTTGCTGCTCCATAACATCAAACATCGACCCACGGCG
>NZ_JAPDCM010000039.1:0-2531 GCF_027706125.1 Aeromonas sp. Y318-1 | reverse complement strand
AATCGGCTCAAACATGAAGAAATGAAATGACTGAGTCAGCCGAGAAGAATTTCCCCGCTTATTCGCACCTTCCCTAGTTTGGGTATATCCTTCCGCGTGCTATTTATGCACCTTCAAAGGTCACGATTGCCCCGTGGCCTTTTTTTATTTCATTTACCCCGGCCCCTTCAGGTAACATAAACATCACCAGTATGAGCGCAGATGACATAGTTGCGATGGTAAGCCTCGCATACTGGATGTCGATGTTGAGTTCGAGACTCGGCGCATTGCCTCATCCCGCAATGCAAGATACTGCTCCGCCAAACTGTCCCGCCCCTTGCGCCCTTCTACCGCAAGACCCCCATGCTTTACCAGCCAACGCCGAGGCCGGTCTGGTCGCCAGGCCTCAATCGCCGTGCGTAATCTTGACTCACCATCCCGTGAATTAACTCTTAACTGATGTTGACGTGGCACATCACCGCTCCATAACTTTCACTTTTGTACGCGCCCCCCCTTCCCTGCTTTTATTGTCTTGTCAAATAGTAGAAAAGCAGTAACTCCACCCAAAATACCGCACCAAAGATAAAATATATCCGCATCACTACACTCATCTTGTTACCTTCAAAACAAGAAATATATACGACATGGCATCCCCTTCATGCATTTGTTGGCAAGCCACCGAATTTGGGTCTTTCAGATATGGTCAAACAGAACACTTACAACAAGATACACCCTGGGGTGGTAATAACAGGGAGTCCAATCAGGATAGGTGAGAGTCCTGAGTGACGCACCTCTACCCCCGAAAACAGGTATCGTTACAAGAGCGCCTACCATAATGCCGCCTTCATACCTAGCCAATTATTTTCTCACAACAGGCAAAGCAAACATTCATTAATAAAATTATTTTTTATAAAACAGAAATGCCTCATGGCTACATTATTTTATTTTTATATTCAACAGGGTGCTTCGTGATACAGTTATAACTACAGCAACGGATTGCTGTCATATCCCTCCTGGGATGCAACAAAAAGCCGCACTGATGTTGAGTGCGGCTTTTCTATATCTCATTCGAATGCGCAAACTAACCAAAACCAAACGATAACACGAGTATCGCCACGCCAAAAATCCCGACATACATCAGGCATGCCTTACATATCGTCCCCACCCTCACCCTCTTTCACCTTCACCTTCTTGAAGCAGCGCAATACCTGCTCAACATCACTACGCGTTAAGCGCATGTCTGCCCATGAACGCTGCGTGAGCTGCAACCAGCGACAATCCTCGCGCCGCCTTGGTACAGGCATATCCATTCCCACTACCGAGTTCAGATAGTGGCAGGTCTTGGGCTACCCCTTTACCGGCTTGGTCGGCATACTCCAGCCTGCAATCATCCTTACAGACATGACGCTGAAGGTTCCACGCCCCTTACGCTTTTCTTCAATGCTGTTGGGAAACCTTTTACGCAGGGTAACAAGGTGGGAATAAACCTGGGCGCGAGACAGCTTAAACGCCGTCATCACTTGAGGCAGCGTGACCCATCGCCCTTGTTCGTGGAGCCACTGCGCCAGCTGCAAATAGACCGGCATGTTCGCCTGCGACAGACCATGTGCTTCTTCGACCTCTGGCACCTGCTCTTGCTCTTCCCACCCCTGTGTCATCACTCACCCCTTATCGCAATACGCGTCGTCTGTTATTGGCTCACCACCAAAGCACTCCCCACGAAACCGGTCATCATCTGCAAGCTGTGACCACGGCAATTGCACCAGCGCCAACCAGCGCGCATGGCAGCTGGAGTTTGGCATCGGATGCACCGTGTGGACCGTTGTCGAGGTTGTGCCGCGCAACCAAATGTCAGGGCTGGTCATAATCCTGGCCGACAGGCTCCCCCGGTTATGCGCCTGACTTTGCAAGAGCCCGATACTGGGTCGCTTAGCAGCAATCACATTCAAATAACTGCTGACACTGGAACGTGTGAGGCCAAAATGCTCACCTATCTCTCGCCGGGTGACCCAGCGCCCCTGCTCATAAATCCACGCAGCAATGTCACTGTAGCGAGGGGCGTCGCGGCGGTGGATACGGAGCCGGGGGCATTCATCTTGTGTCGGTACCATGACTGTCACCGATGGCATTACACCCTCCTGTCTGACGGCTTACTCAAGTAAATTAAACGGGCTGACCCGCACAGGGTTTTAGTGCAAACATACGCCTGGTATTCGGCGCAGTGGGTTCATCACCCGATGGCAACGATAGGGCGCCGGACAGATACGCGATATCACAGAACGAAAGAGCGCCAGATGAGAAAACACATCTAAACAGGCAACCATGGGCATGATGTGAAAACGCATATAAAACCACGCGTGCAACGTCCACAGCACAACGATTCAACCACCAAATAACCAAATAACCAAATAACCAAATAAAATTAATTTCTTTGTTTTTGCTTCTTCACTGAGACTAAAATTGCAGACGGATAGAGGGGGGGGGGGGGGGGGGGGGGGGGGGGGGGGGGGGGGGGGGGGGGGGGGGGGGGGGGGGGGGGGGGGGGGGGGGGG
>NZ_JAPDCM010000038.1:0-4214 GCF_027706125.1 Aeromonas sp. Y318-1 | reverse complement strand
CTTAGGAGTCCAGAAATTATTAGTTTCATATAGAATCAGTTGGTTTTATATGAAATGTTTTTTTGATTAAAAACAGTTGTTTACATAATATGTCTGTATCAAGTTGTTTCATAAAGTCTCACTCCAATGCACTGCACTGGAGGGGTACAGAGAGGGGTACGGATGGCGATAAGTAAAGACTTGGAGATCTCGTCACTCAAGCCAGTCGAAGGGGTTAAAGTGAAACGCTATGCGATTCAATCGAAGCATGGTGGCGGGCTCAAAATAGAAATCCGTGAAAGTGGCCTCAAGCGTTTTGTATATCGCTTCAAGATTGGTGGTAGTGAAGGCGAATTGTTGCTGGGGAGTTATCCTGCTCTGACTCTGGCTAAAGCCAGAGAGGAGCATGGGAAAGCGGTGCTGCTTGTGAAGCGGGGCATTGATCCTACCAAGTTTGCGGCACAAGAAAAGGCTAAAAATGAAACAGCCCTGACGATGGATGAGTTGCTTGGACGATGGCTCGAAGCACAGCATGTTGCTCAGGCCGTCAAACCCAAAACCCTCCAATGCCATCAGGAGCGTTGGAATCGTCATCTCAAGAAGACTCTGGGCAATATTCGCTTAATCGATCTGACTCGTGCCCACTTGGCACAAGCGTTAGAGATAACCAGGCGCGCAACAAAAGACGAAACCCGTAAAGGGTTGGGAACGCTGAACCAGATGTTGGATTATGCAGTGGTTCACTGTTTGATCGAGGCCAACCCTGCGAGACTGTTGCGACCAAAGGACTTTGGTGCCAGTGCCGGTTCGCCAAGAGAGCGATGGCTGACAGTTCCCGAATTGCGCAGGCTGTGGAAGGCGATAGATGAGGATCTTGGGAGTGGTGGTAGCTTGGCGGCCGGAGGGCGTGGTGTTTCTCGCCATGCCACTATTTCTCTGCCAGCGGCGAATGCGATCAAGCTATTGATACTGACCGGATGTCGTAGAAGCGAAGTCGCTAATATGCGTTTTTCACAGATAAAAGATGATATATGGACTATACCTGAAACAAAAAATGGTAGAGCTCATACTGTCTTTATTTCCCCTCAGGCGAAATCAGTCATTGAAGAGCAGGCGCAGTATGCCAATGGTGATTTCGTATTCGAATCTGATCGCCCCAAAACAGATGAAATAGAGCCAATTTTAGTTGACTCGATAACCAGAGCTTTAAGGCGATTCATTTCTCGTTCGTTATCTGATATGGAACCATTTACCGTACATGATTTACGACGTAGTGCTGCAACTAATTGGGCTGAGAGATTAGACGCAGAAGAGAGAGTAATCGAGTTGTGTTTGAATCACCTTCCACTCAATAAATTGGTTAGAACCTATCATCGTTCACAACATGACGATAAGAAAAAAATGCTATGGCAACGTTGGGGCGAGTTGGTCGAACTAGAGGTGGCAAATGATCCGCAAAAAACTAATATTCATAGCAATGTTATTGAATTCGTAAGAAAATTAAAATAAAAAGGCGGACTAGTGTCCGCCTTTTTTAAATTGTTCATATTCTTCTTGTATCAGTCTAATTATTACTTCATTTTTTCTTCTGTCAGTTTTTATGCAAATGTCGTCTAGCATGCTAATTATCTTTTCTGGTAAGACAACACTCACCGCTCTTTTTCCATTGTTTTTGTCTCGAAAAGATTTTTGTGACCAGGCCGACTTCATTTTCCGAAGCATCAGTTCTCTAGCTGGTGGCATTTCATTTAGCAGGTCAAAGAGTGTAATAATACAATCTTTGATTGTCGATGAACTATCCCTGTTGATGAACCATATCGGAGGTTTATTACTTCCTGTTTTTATATTTTCAAACAAATAACTCCATGCCCATTCATCATCGCATTTATCCACCCACAATTTCACATCATTTTTTTGACTTGCGATTTGCCATTTGTTTTTTAAAATAGCAACATCTATTACTTTTTTTTCATTAGTCGTGTTGATTATGTCAAAAAAAGAGATGATACAATTTTTTTTGCTGGCATTGTTGGTTGGTGAAAGGTCAAGATTCAAAATATTATACATATGCAGGCTGTTGGATATGTCAAATACACCATCTATTCTGACGCCGACATCCATAGCCGAAGGTGACACAACGGGGTATGTAGTTAAAGAGCGTATGTATGACCATACATAATTACACAAACGATCATTTTTTGTATCTATCCAGCTGAAGTTTGTTTCACTTATACACTCAGATTTAATACTTTCTATTATTGATTTTCGAGGTGCTACATCTCCCTCAAAACGCATAAGGGGAGAGCCTAGGTTACAGTTAGCCCTATTCGTAAGGATGCTGATATTATTGGATAGATGACTAATTATTTCCTCATCAGTTACAGGTAAGGAAACGTCTTCATTTAATAGTCTGAGAACGAACTCCCTTTCTCTTTTGGATAAAGAGATGGTGGGTTTTATTTCTAGAACATTCTCATCATATATTGTTGACATAACCTTATCAGCTCCAGAGCAAGCTCATTACTAAGTAATTTCATTGTTGTTTTATGTTGTTTTCTGGTTGTTTTTTAACTTGTTTTTGAGTGATTTTCAATGTCTTTCTATCGCTTATTTTTCCATGCATCAGTACCTTGTTACCGTGCTTTTGCCCATCACTAGGCTACTTTATTCAGCTCCGCTGAAGGTGGTAAAGGCCTACCGTGTCGGGGAGGATGGCATGTAATCTCTATCAACGGACAAGTTAATGGGCTCTCTTTAGTCATCGCAATGGTCTGGTAGAGGGTTACTCACGATTTGAGTCGGACGTTAATGATAGGCGCACTGGAGTTGCCAAAATACAACCGCTAGGTAATCGAGTGTCTGTGCCAATAATTGGGCCACTTGATCCTCTGTGAGGAGCACAAAGAAATGTCTTCACCTAGTGAATGTTGGGTAATGATATCTGGATTGCTAACGTTGAATACATGGCACAAGTTACATGAAGCCATTACACGCAATCACCAATGTAGAGGAATTACCAACCTATTGGCTCGAGTGAAATACTTCATGGATACCGTGTTTCCTTTCCTTAGCTAGGAATGGCTATGGAACAGCGAAGGTGTAGCACTATTCGGAGCAGTTATTTAGCTTAGTTCATCAAGTTTGTGCCTCAGCTCTGCTAATGAGACGTAGACCTGTGCCTTTTAAATGCTCTCTTGGGTAACGGAATGTGATCAAGAGATATGGGGTTTACGTTTGCTCTCCGCTATATTTTTACACGAGCACCACGTCCTATGGACGACAAAGGAGCTCATCATGAAACTACTTAAATTGAAAGTTGTCATCGCAATGACATCACTCTCTAAGGCATCAGTTTACCGTCAGATGAATGACGGGACATTTCCAGCATCAGTTAAGATCGGCCCAAGATCTGTTGCTTGGGTTTGCTCTGAAATAGAGTCATGGATTGAAGAGAAAAAAAATCTTCGATAGGGATAATTTCTGACGAGTAATTGAAATAAATTAGCTCGTTGCTCAGGCTAGAAGTCTTGTCCTATCAGGGATCAGAGTTATTTGGTTGGTTTAACATTCAATGCTTTGGTGTCGGTAATAGTAATATATAAATAAAGAGTGCAAGTAAACATCGAATAACACTGCATGCGCAGTATGCAGAACGGCAGTACAAACATGTAGTTTTCATAACCATCAGGATGCCGGAATCCATAACCTATTATATCGCTATGTTGATAGTTCTGTTTCAAATCTTCAATGAAAGTGTGCTAGTGCACACTCGAAAACTGCTACCTAAATTCTAATGTAGGCATACATTCGCAGCATGTGGCCATGCTTCTATCTATGGAGTTTAATATGTTTGATCATCTTAATGAATATCGAGTGGCTGCTGAACGCCACTACCAGAAAAATGGATATACTTTCGATAAGGATAACCTCAGTAAAATTGTTGCTGTGATGAATCATGCTTTTGCTCAATACTCTAGGGTATTTGCTTTTAGAGTTGACCTTCGCTTCCCTGATAATTTGTTTACCAGAATGCTATCAGAAGGTAGTTCACGTTATCATGGCGCTGTGCTGAAAGCATTCTTTGCGGAGCTTGAAAAACTGTTTGTGCTGGATCAGCTGTCCCAAGCTACAAGTGGGAAAAGGGTTCGCAAAACAGCAATCAGATATGTTTGGGCGAGGGAGCAAACAGCAGAGGCTGTCGTTCCTCACTATCACTTGATGTTTTTCTTAAATGG
>NZ_JAPDCM010000037.1:1664-4743 GCF_027706125.1 Aeromonas sp. Y318-1 | reverse complement strand
TGCTACAAGCCTTAGAACACTTCTTGGGTGTTGTATGGTTAAGCCTCACGGGTAATTAGTATGGGTTAGCTCAACACGTCGCCGCGCTTACACACCCCACCTATCAACGTTGTGGTCTCCAACGGCCCTTTAGGACCCTCAAGGGGTCAGGGATGACTCATCTCAGGGCTCGCTTCCCGCTTAGATGCTTTCAGCGGTTATCGATTCCGAACTTAGCTACCGGGCAGTGCCACTGGCGTGACAACCCGAACACCAGAGGTTCGTTCACTCCGGTCCTCTCGTACTAGGAGCAACTCCCTTCAATCATCCAACGCCCACGGCAGATAGGGACCGAACTGTCTCACGACGTTCTGAACCCAGCTCGCGTACCACTTTAAATGGCGAACAGCCATACCCTTGGGACCGACTTCAGCCCCAGGATGTGATGAGCCGACATCGAGGTGCCAAACACCGCCGTCGATATGAACTCTTGGGCGGTATCAGCCTGTTATCCCCGGAGTACCTTTTATCCGTTGAGCGATGGCCCTTCCATTCAGAACCACCGGATCACTATGACCTACTTTCGTACCTGCTCGACCTGTCCGTCTCGCAGTTAAGCTGGCTTATGCCATTGCACTAACCTCCTGATGTCCGACCAGGATTAGCCAACCTTCGTGCTCCTCCGTTACTCTTTGGGAGGAGACCGCCCCAGTCAAACTACCCACCAGGCACTGTCCGCGACCCAGATTCATGGGCCTGCGTTAGAACATCAAACATACAAGGGTGGTATTTCAAGGACGGCTCCAGCGCAACTGGCGTCACGCCTTCAAAGCCTCCCACCTATCCTACACATGTAGGTTCAATGTTCAGTGCCAAGCTGTAGTAAAGGTTCACGGGGTCTTTCCGTCTAGCCGCGGGTACACCGCATCTTCACGGCGAATTCGATTTCACTGAGTCTCGGGTGGAGACAGCATGGCCATGGTTACACCATTCGTGCAGGTCGGAACTTACCCGACAAGGAATTTCGCTACCTTAGGACCGTTATAGTTACGGCCGCCGTTTACCGGGGCTTCGATCAAGAGCTTCGCTTGCGCTAACCCCATCAATTAACCTTCCGGCACCGGGCAGGTGTCACACCCTATACGTCCACTTTCGTGTTTGCAGAGTGCTGTGTTTTTGATAAACAGTCCCAGCCATCTGGTCACTGCGACTCCCAACTGCTCCATCCGCAAGGGACTTCACTGTCAAGAGCGAACCTTCTCCCGAAGTTACGGTTCTATTTTGCCTAGTTCCTTCACCCGAGTTCTCTCAAGCGCCTTGGTATTCTCTACCCGACCACCTGTGTCGGTTTGGGGTACGATGACTTGTAATCTGAAGCTTAGAGGCTTTTCCTGGAAGCAGGGCATCAATGGCTTCCGCACCGTAGTGCGTTCGTCTCGTGTCTCAGTGTTGTGTCTCCGGATTTGCCTAGAAACACCACCTACGCACTTTCACCAGGACAACCGTCGCCTGGCCCACCTAGCCTTCTCCGTCCCCCCATCGCAATTACAAGTCGTGCAGGAATATTAACCTGCTTCCCATCGACTACGCCTTTCGGCCTCGCCTTAGGGGTCGACTCACCCTGCCCCGATTAACGTTGGACAGGAACCCTTGGTCTTCCGGCGAGGAGGCTTTTCACCCCCTTTATCGTTACTTACGTCAGCATTCGCACTTCTGATATCTCCAGCATGCCTCTCGACACACCTTCGCAGACTTACAGAACGCTCCCCTACCACTCACGCTTAGCGTGAATCCGCGGCTTCGGTGCCTGGTTTGAGCCCCGTTACATCTTCCGCGCAGGCCGACTCGACTAGTGAGCTATTACGCTTTCTTTAAATGATGGCTGCTTCTAAGCCAACATCCTAGCTGTCTGAGCCTTCCCACATCGTTTCCCACTTAACCAGAACTTTGGGACCTTAGCCGGCGGTCTGGGTTGTTTCCCTCTTCACGACGGACGTTAGCACCCGCCGTGTGTCTCCCGGATATTACTTACTGGTATTCGGAGTTTGCATGGGGTTGGTAAGTCGGGATGACCCCCTAGCCCAAACAGTGCTCTACCCCCAGTAGTATTCGTCCGAGGCGCTACCTAAATAGCTTTCGGGGAGAACCAGCTATCTCCGAGTTTGATTGGCCTTTCACCCCCAGCCACAGGTCATCCCCTAACTTTGCAACGTTAGTGGGTTCGGTCCTCCAGTTGATGTTACTCAACCTTCAACCTGCCCATGGCTAGATCACCCGGTTTCGGGTCTACACCTTGCAACTAGACGCCCAGTTAAGACTCGGTTTCCCTACGGCTCCCCTATACGGTTAACCTCGCTACAAAATGTAAGTCGCTGACCCATTATACAAAAGGTACGCAGTCACCCCGAAGGGCTCCCACTGCTTGTACGTACACGGTTTCAGGTTCTATTTCACTCCCCTCACAGGGGTTCTTTTCGCCTTTCCCTCACGGTACTGGTTCACTATCGGTCAGTCAGGAGTATTTAGCCTTGGAGGATGGTCCCCCCATATTCAGACAGGATGTCACGTGTCCCGCCCTACTCGATTTCACATCAAGGTTGTTTTCGTGTACGGGGCTATCACCCTGTATCGCCGGCCTTTCCAGGACCGTTCCACTAACTTCCAAGATGCTTAAGGGCTAATCCCCGTTCGCTCGCCGCTACTGAGGGAATCTCGGTTGATTTCTTTTCCTCGGGGTACTTAGATGTTTCAGTTCTCCCGGTTCGCCTCGCTACGCTATGTATTCACGCAGCGATACCTAGCTTATGCTAAGTGGGTTTCCCCATTCGGAAATCCGTGAGTCGTAATGTCTCTTACCGACTGCTCACGGCTTATCGCAGGTTAGTACGTCCTTCATCGCCTCTGACTGCCAAGGCATCCACCATGTACGCTTAGTCACTTAACCATACAACCCCAAGAAGTGTCGGTGAAACCGACGCAGCTTGTTGTCGTACAACAAGGACCAAATAAAATTTGGTTTTCGCCAAGAAGTTTCCAAAGCACTTGTAACAAATGTTTGAGAACTACTTTTTAAATCAGCTTTCCAGATTGTTAAAGAGCA
>NZ_JAPDCM010000036.1:0-5318 GCF_027706125.1 Aeromonas sp. Y318-1 | reverse complement strand
AGCTGGCTCATCAGGTTGGCGTGTTCCGCCGTGCTGGTAGGGGCGCATTATAGGGAGCCGCGCCGCGATGACAAGGGCTTTTTGCAAAAATGCGTTCGTTTGCTGAAAAAGCAGGCTGAAGCCTCTAAAACAAGGGCTTCAGCCTGCTTTTACGCCGCTTTTTTGCTCAATTCTTCGCTTTGCGCCTGGATATAGTTGACCCAGCTGGTCGCCCGCTGCTGCCAGTTATCCTGTTGCTGCAGTTCACGGGCCAGCTCCAGCGCCTGGGCATACTGCTCTTTATTGAGGTGTGCCTGTACCAGCAGCGCCTTGGCGCGATTGCCTTGTTCACCTTTCACCGACTTGATGGCCACGAGCTGGGTCATGGCCGCATCGGTTCTGCCTTGTTGCAACAGCAGCTCGGCGGCGCGCATGGCCGCCTTGGGATGGGCATGCTCGCGGGCGAGCAGCTGCCAGCTGTCGACGGCCTTCGGCCACTCGCGCGCGCCTTCCCACAATTGAGCCAGTAGTTGCTGATTGTCGGCGCTCTGTTTCATCTGTCCCTTCGCCATGGCCGTTTCCAGCAGACGGGCACCGCGATAGGGCAGTCCCTGCCAGGCATAAAGACGGATCAGCTGGTTGCGGGTGGCGGCATCATCCATCAACTTCCTGTCGATAGCGGTTTGCAGCAGCGCCAGCGCCTGATCGCCGCGCTTGGCGGAGAGGTTGAGCGACACCGCCTGCTGCCACCACTTGCTCTCTGTCGGCTCGTGGCGGATCAGCTCTGCGGCCTGATCGGCCGCCACCCCGTAGCGCTGCAGCGCGGTGAGGGCCGAGAGGCGGATGATCGCAGCCTGCTTGTGCCAGCTCTTCTTCAACAGCTGTTCAGTCTGGCTGGCCGCCTCACCGTACTGCTTGTTGTGGTAATAGAGGCCGGCCAGACGCAGACGCAAGGCATCGTCGGCCTTGATGACCAATGCGGCCTTGTAACTGGCGATGGCGCCGGCCCAGTTGGATTGCTGGGCCTGGATATCCCCACGCAGCCGTAGCAGTTGCAGCTGTTGCTGCTCGGGCCACTCTTTATAGGCCAACGCCTGCTCCACGTAGCGGCTGGCCTGCGCGGTCTGCTGCAGGTTGGCGGCCAGCGAGGCTTGCAACTGAGCCAGCCAGGCGCGCTCAGCATCGCTATTTGGTTTGAGGCCGGATGCCTTGCTCTGGGCCTGTTGCCACTGGCCGGATTGATAGAGCTTCATCACTGGCTCCAGCTGGCGGGAGAAATGAGGGCTCACCTCCATCGCCAGACAGGCTTGGCTGACCAGGGCCAGCACACAGATCCAGATCCGCAACATAGTTATGACTCCAGTTTGAATTTGAGCGTGATGACTTGCACCAGCTTGTCGGTGGCGCCCGGTCTCGGCTGGTAGCGCCACTTGTTGATCGCCTGAATGGCCGCCCGCTCGAACTGACGCTTCGGCTTGGCCTCGACCACTTCCACATCCTGTACCCGGCCGTCGGCATCGACGCTGAAACGCAAGGTCACCGACCCTTCGATGCCGGCCTGCTGGGCCCGATAGGGATAGACCGGCTCGATCCGCTGCAACGGCATCAACATGTCACCGGCGCCAATCCCGGCCCCCTGTTGCTGGCCATGGAAGTTGCCGCTCGCAACCGGGCTAGGGCTGGTCGCAACGCCAGGGGCATAGACCTGCACCGCACTGAGGCTGGAAACCAGATCCAGGCTCGGCTGCACCGAGGGCAGCGGTGCCGCCGCAGGCATAGGCAGCGGCGTCGAAGCGAGCGCGGCAGGCGGCTCCGGCAAGGGTTCCGGCTCCTGGGGTACCGGGCGCTCGCGCACCTGTACCTCGGTCACCTCGTTCTGCATGTTGATGACGATGGATTTCTGCTCGGCGCTCGCCTTCTCCCCTCTGGGCGGCTCCACCAGGGTGGCCATGAATAGCAGGATCCCCAGACTGAGGGCGATCCCCAGTCCCAGGCTCATCAGCTTGTATTTCATTTCGGTGCCACCGCCACGGCGATGTTGGCAATGCCTGCCGCCTTGGCTTCATCCATCACCCGCACCACCTTGCCGTGGGGTACCCGCTCGTCGGCCTGGATCACCAGGCTGGCATCGGGCTGTTCCGCCAGCAGGCGGGCGACGCTGGCCTGCACCCGCTCCACATCGATCTGCTTGCGGTCGAGGAAGATCTGCCCCTGGGCGCCGATCGCCAGCATGATGCTGGAGGACTTCTGCGCCTTGGCCTGACTGGCCTGAGGCCTGTGCACCTCGAGCCCGGCTTCGCGCACGAAGGAGGTGGTGACAATAAAGAAGATCAGCATGATGAACACGATATCCAGCATGGGGGTCATGTCGATCTGCACTTCGTCACGCTGGCGTTTGGATTGCCGTCTCATTGCATTACCTTCTCTTCTCGCAGGCCGTCCCGGGTTTTGGCCAGCGCACGCTTGGCCTGGCTCTCGAGCCGGCTGAGTAACAACACGCCGGAAAGCGCGACCACCATGCCAGCCATGGTGGGGATGGTGGCGCGGGAGATCCCGCCTGCCATGCTCTCCGGGTTAAAGCGGTTGGCCGCAGCCAACGCATCGAATACGCCTATCATGCCGGTCACGGTACCCAGCAGCCCCAGCATGGGGCAAAGCACCACCAGGGTGCGGATGAAGATCAGATGACGGTTGAGCTCAAGCTCGGCCTCAGCCAGCCAGCGCCCGCGGATCGCCCGAGCGTGCCAGCTGTGGCGCTCGCTGCGGGCCTGCCAGCGGCCAAGCAGCTGGCGCTGCAGCGGGGCAAACCCCAGGTTGAGGTAGAGCAGCCGCTCGATCATCAGAATCCACATCAGCACCAGCAGAACCAGAATGACCCAGAGCACCGGGCCGCCACGGCCCATGAAGCTCTGCAGCTGTTGCCAGATGTCGAGCATCATGCCGCCCGCTCCATCCCGTCACGGTTGCTTTCGGCCCGCTCGGCCAGAATGCCGGCCACCTGCTGCTCCAGCACGTTGGAGAGTTCGGTGAAGCGGGATTGCAGCAGGCTGTGGGCCAGGATCAGCGGAATAGCCGCCACCAGACCCTGTACCGTGGTGACCAGCGCCATGGAGATGCCGCCTGCCATGATCTTGGGATCGCCGGTGCCGAACTGGGTGATGGCCTGGAAGGTGCCGATCATCCCGGTCACGGTACCGAGCAGGCCCAGCATGGGGGCGATGGCCGCGATCACCTTGACCATGCCGATGCCGCGCTCCATGCGAGGGGTCTCCTGCAGGATTGCCTCATCAAGACGCAGCTCGAGGGTCTCCATGCTCAGCTCGGGATGCTTGTCAGCCACCGTCAGCACCCGGCCGAGGGCGTTGTCGGCATGGTACTCACCGCTCTTGAGTTGGCGACGAACCCGACCCAGTTCGCGGGAGAGGCTCCACAGCCGTACCCCGGCGATCCCCAGGCCGATGGCGGCCAGCAGCACTATGATGGCGCCGACCTGGCCGCCCTGCTGGACTTGCTGCCAGAAGGTGGGGGCCTGCGCCAGCATCTCCAGCAGAGTGCCGTGGGAGGGATCCAGCGGCAGCGCTTCCCCCTCCTGACCCTGATAGGCGGCCGCGGCGGAGAGCACGCTGCCGGGCAGACCCAGCACCGGGCTCAGACCCTCGGCGGTGGGTTGCAGGAAGCCTGCGCTCCCCAGCAGGGCAAAGCTGCCGACCCGGGTCAGCGGCTGCTCGCTGGCAGCCCCCTGGGCATCGAGCACCTTGCCGGTGAACTGGGCAACCCGGCCCGATTCACGGATCTCTTGCAGCAGGGTGGCGGGCAGCAGGGCGAGGGCGGCGCGATCCGGCACCTGCTTCTCCTGCGCCATGGCCTTGAGCGGGGCGAGGCGCTCGGGGTACTGGCCCTCGACGGCGGATTCGCTCAGCAGCTTGACCGCATCGCTGGCCCCCTGGCGGGTCACCGCGAAGATCTCGTTCATGTCGCCGGAGGCCTGCTCCCACTGGGCATTGAGCTCCACTAGCTGCTTCTCGTTGCCGGCAAATTCGGCCGCCAGCTGCTTGCTGAGGCTCTGGGCCGCAGCCAGCTTGGCACGGGCACTGTTCAGCTCCTTGGAGACAGACGCCAGATCTTGCTGGGCCTGCTGTTCACGGGCTTGCTCCTGCTGCTGCCAGGCTTCCTCGGCAACGGCGGTAGTGGTACCCAGAGAGAGGGCGATGGCGAGGGGGAACCACTTCATGGTGATGCTCATGACTGGGCCTCCTGACCACGGCTGACGGAAAGGGGGACATTCAACAACTGGGGAACCTTCTTGTCGGCAGCCATCTCCAGCGCCTCGGCGATGGGAGAGAGCCACTGGCTGTCGAGAGCCTGCCACTGCTTGCTCTGCGCAGACCAGCGCCACGCCTGGGAGCGATCGGCGGTCATCACCAGCAGGGAGACCCGACCCACCGCCAGCACATCGACCCGGCGCGGTGCGCCGTCCAGCACCAGCTCGGTAGAGTAGCTATCCAACCGGCTGCCGTATTCGGCTTCGATCTGGTAGGCCTGCAGCAGCTGGCGGAACTTCTCCGCCTCACTCACGTCGGCGCGGGCCAGGGTCGCTTTCAACTGTTCAACCCGCGCCAGGCGGTCTTCCTTGCGCAGCGGCATGTCGTTTTGCACCAGCTGCTCCAGATCGGCCTGCATCTGCAGCATCAGCGGGATCAGGCCCTGCCGGGTCTCCTGTACCGCCTCCAGCTGCTGGCTCAGCTTGCCCAGCTCATTTTGCTGATCGGCCACCAGAGACTGCATATAGCGGTTGTAGGCTTCCAGATCACGCAGTTGCAGCTGGGCATTTTGCAGCTCCAGCCGGGCGGCAACGGCCGCATCGGCGGCTTTTTCCACGCGCTGCTGGGAGGCTTTCCCGGCGGCGATGCTGTTTTTCAGTGCCGGTGCGACCAGCTCGTCGGCGCCAGCAGCGAAGTGGACTGACAGTGGCAACAAGGCCAAACCCCAAAACTTATTCATGATATAAATCTTAACAATGATAACTATTCTCATTGTCTCAAAGAGTGGGGGCAGTGGCAATCAGATGATTTTGTTGGCCTTCGGCCGAAAAAACAGGATAATTTTTAAGCAAGCACGGGAGTCACTGGCGTTGGTTCTCACCACACCAAATTAATAAATAAAAAATATCTTTTCGATCAATGTGATAGAGATCGAAAAAGGAGAAGTTCATGTTCAACGATGCGATCTGGGAACACATCGATCGGTTCACCAAGGCCAAGAGGCACTGTTGCAAATAGTCGGTGGTGATAAACTTATCATCCCCTTTTGCTGATGGAGCTGCACATGAACCCATTCAA
>NZ_JAPDCM010000035.1:4034-5942 GCF_027706125.1 Aeromonas sp. Y318-1 | reverse complement strand
CACCACGGGAATTTCTGCGCAGTCGGGTATCACAACCCTAAGCGGGAAAAGTGTCTGGACCTATGGGGTCAAATCCACTATCAATGTTCCGCGCCCCCCACAATTGCCTGCGCTCACCGGTGATAACCCGCTGCACCTCAAGCAAGATGGTACTGCGCCGGTCGATGTGGAGCGCAAGGTCGCCCAACATGCCGCCCGTCTTGGGCAAGCCTTGTCTGGCCCTGACCTCGGTGAGCCAGTTGGGCTTCTCAATGACAGTCGCACGGTCAACGGTACTCATCGTCCTGTGCGCAGCAGTATTGCCGCTTCGCAGCGAGCCGGTGATGAGTCGCTCTCAGCGCCGCGTCATGGCGCTGAGCAGGAAGCGCAGTATTGGCAACAACAATTGACCACCCAGTTTGAAGAGGAAGCTAATGCCTATGCGGCCTCTTTGCTGGGGGGGATGGGCACTGCCAGAACCCGGGTGACGTTGGACGAGCACTTCAATATGGCCACGGCAGAAGCCGATGTGTTGCTGCCCGTGAGTGAAGACCAACACCGATTGCTCTTTACGCAGTTTGGACTGCGTCGCAATGAGCAGTCTCGCACCATTGCCAACCTGGGTGTCGGTCAGCGTCATTTTCTGGAACAGTGGATGCTTGGTTACAACCTGTTTGCCGATTATGACCTGACCAACCAGCACTGGCGTGCTGGTCTTGGTGGTGAGGCGTGGCGCGATTACCTCAAGCTGGGTGCCAATTTCTATACCCCGCTCAGCAGTTGGCGTGATTCATCGCAGTTTGAGGGCATGCAAGAGCGTGCTGCTCGTGGTGCTGATGTGCGTCTGGAAGCCTACCTGCCATCTTATCCTCAGTGGAGTGCCTCGCTCGAGGCGGAGCAATATTTTGGTGACCAAGTTGATTTGCTTGGCAGTGAGCAGCGTGAAAAAGACCCGCATGCCATCACCGCTGGTTTGCACTACAACCCCTTCCCGCTGCTGAAAATGGATGTCGAGCAGGTGGAAGCCAGTGGTGGACAAAGCGATACCCGTTTCTCGTTAGGTCTGGAGTGGCGCCTTGGGGCGACGCTGTCGGAGATGATGAACCCGGCCAAGATTGACAAGTCATTGGCGGGCATGCGCCATGATTTGGTTGAGCGCAACAACGACATCGTACTGGAGTACCGCGACAAGGTCGCGCTCAGTGCGTCATTGAGTGACCAGGCTGCAGGCGTTGAGGGGCAGTCCCTGACGCTGACACTTAATGTTCAGCACTCTCGGCAAATTGCCTCTGTGCAATGGTCTGGCGACATTCTGACACTCAGCGGGTTGACACCGCCAGACATGGTGGGTCAGGACCGACTGTCTCTGATGCTCCCCTCGCTGCCAGCTTATCGGGCGGGTCAACCCAATCAATACCCGGTGGTCGCGATTGTCACCGATATCGAGGGGCACGAAGCGCGGGCCGAAGGGGTTGTTACGGTTAAGGAAGATAGCGGTCTGGTTCCTTCCATTCAGTTAACAGAACACTTTGTGCAATTACGTGCGGGCGCACACTACCAAATTGATTGGGGGGTCATCGACCCGCGTCAGAAGCCTGCCAAAGCACGCAGTGCTGTTCCGACGGACAGTATTGAAGGCGATGTTGAAGCAGATCGGGACGGATACAAATACCACTACCGCTTGAGCGTTCCGGAGCCTTTGCGGTCGCTGATCAATGGGCGTGAGCTGGTTGTGCCTGAGCAGGTCAACACCGGTGAGCGTTACCGCCTTGAGGTCGAAGTCACTTTCCCCAGTGGTCATGTGGCGCGTGACAACATGGAGTTCGAATTCATTAGCGATCAGGGGATAGACACCGACGGTGATGGGCTGACTGACGGTGAAGAGAAGACCGCCGGGACCGACCCAACCAAGCCGGACACCGATGGTGA
>NZ_JAPDCM010000035.1:0-4024 GCF_027706125.1 Aeromonas sp. Y318-1 | reverse complement strand
ACCGACGGTGATGGGCTGACTGACGGTGAAGAGAAGACCGCCGGGACCGACCCAACCAAGCCGGACACCGATGGTGATGGCCTGACCGACAAGGAAGAGGTGGATGCAGGGAGCAATCCGCTTGACCCGAACGACCCGGTCGCCGGTGGCAACCTGGACACGGACGGTGATGGTATTCCCGATGGCATCGACCCGGATGATGATAACGACGGCGTGACCGACACCGACGAAGGGACCAACGGCACCGATCCGAAGAACCCGGATACCGACGGTGATGGGCTGACTGACGGTGAAGAGAAGACCGCCGGGACCGACCCAACCAAGCCGGACACCGATGGTGATGGCCTGACCGACAAGGAAGAGGTGGATGCAGGGAGCAATCCGCTTGACCCGGATGATCCAACCCCGCAAGGGTTCCCTAGCACGGTGAGTGTGGTGGGCATACCCAGTGTGGGGGAGGTGTTGACTGCGGAGTCCGTGTGTCCAGGTACGTGTACTGCTGCTCCTGACCAATATCAGTGGCAGATAGAGACCGCGGTGGGCAGTGCTGTTTATCAAGATATCGTAGGTGCCGTGGGGCTGACCTACACGGTCAAGAAAGAGGACCAGAAGCGGCGTATTCGGGTGGAGGTTAAGCCGTAACGAGGAGTCGTGAGCAGCTACTAGGAATATCCCTGACGAGATGGGCTCGTCAGGGAATGTAACTTGAAGAAAATGTTAAGGAAAAATAATGAAACTTTCAAAGATGGCGACCTTGATTGCTGCGGTGTTGTGGGGTGTTGCTAGTGGTGCCAGTGCGCTGACTTCTACCCCGACGGATACGGTGCAGGGTCGTGCGCCGACACTGACTAGCGCAGCGGTTACCTATGCTGACACCACCAACGACGGCGTGGTGAACGCTGGTGACAAGCTGACTGCTGCAGGTGCGGGCTGGAGCGACGACGATGGCGATGACGAGAAGGATAGTGCATACCAGTGGTACAGAGATTCCTTACCTATTACGAATGCGACAGCGAGCACCTACACCCTGACTGCTGATGACATGGGAACCGACATCACTGTCGGCGTGGTGCCGCAGACCGACTCAAACATTACTGACCCCTACCAGGGCACTGAGACGGTGGCATCTACCGGCGGCACGAATGGTAACGGTGTTGTTGAAGTTGCGGATGTCAAAGATGTGGCCAAGGTTGAGGTGGTTAATGACGCGAGCGGCAGCGTAGAAACGGGTCATCCGATTGTGGATACCACTCTCAGAGCCAAGGTCACCACGGCGGCGGGTACCACGGGTAGCTCTGCTGACTACACCTACCAGTGGATGATTGAGGATGCTGCCAATCTGGGAACTTACATTGACATCCTTGGCGCAACAAACGAAACCTACACTCCGGTTAAAGGTGACCAGAAGCTTAAGCTGCAAGTGGATGTCACCAAGAAGCCGTAAAGCGCTTGGTGATGGTGAGTTGAATGTCTGGCGTTGACGCCAAAGCCCTGTGTTGTCATGGGGAATGAGTAGTGGCTGCCAATAGGTAGTCGGTATGCTATCTCGCCAGGGAAGGTGAGGTGGATACCTTTTATGTAATGCATGGGCACGCCAACGGGCGGCTTGTTATTTCGTCTGGTCTGGCAACCTGTGTGGGGTGCGGGGCTGGCATGTTACAGCGGTAGAGGGTTCTACTGGGAACCGGAGACATGATGCAATGAAGGTGATATCTCGTTATTTGTCCTATCTGGCATTGCTGCTGGTGTGTGGGCAATCGGCATGGGTGCAGGCAAAGAGTGCTAACACGCTGTCGGTCCAAGGGCGTGCGCCTGTGGCAACCGGTGTTGCGGTCAATGGGCCTACAGCACCCTTGGTCGGGGATACCTTGCAGGGTGTTTATACCTTTGGTGACCAGGATTTGGATAGTGAGCTGGGCAGTGTGTTTCGCTGGGTGGATAGCGGTAATTTTGACTTGGCAAAGGGCACTGACAAACAGACTTACGTGCTGAGCAATAACGAGCGCGGCAAGCAAGTGCGTTTTGGGGTGACACCGGTAACTGACCCTAACGCGAGCGACCCGTCACAAGGGGTGGAAGCGTTGAGCAGTCCATCAGCGGTTGTGCAGGGACGCCCGGACGCAACCAAGTCGACCTTCAATGTCGATAAAGTCAACATTGTGGCAAACGGAACAGACAAGGCAGTGCTGACGTTGACACTCAAAGATGATGCAGGTAACCCGATTACAGGGATGAAGGACCGGGTTTCGCTGGCGTATAGCGGCATTGTGGGAACGAATGTCATCTTGTTGAGCGAGTTCGACAAAGATAATGGCGTTTATGAATACCTGCTGACAGGGACCAAGCTTGGCGTAGAAACCTTTACCCCACAGTTAGATGGCGCTGCGCTGGACACATCCCCGACAACCCAGCAGGTGACCTTGACCGGCGACCCGGCGACGGCTGTGGTATCCACACTGGTGACCACCACTGATGGCAAACCGGCAGACAATGTGAGTGAAGCTCTCTTGACGGCAACGGTGTTGGATGTGGATGGTAATCCATTGCCCGGCGCAACGGTGGTTTGGAGCCGCAGCGGCTCCTCAGCCACCTTGGGTGCGGCCACGAGCGTGACCGATGCCAGCGGCCAAGCGACGATGACGCTTAAAAATACCTGGGCTGAAACGGTCACGGTGATCGCCAAAGTGCAAGCCAATGCGGCAGACCTTGGCAAGAGTAGCACTGCGAGTTTCGTTGTTTATCCGCTGCTCGATACCTTGGTGGTGGGAACCAATAACTCACCTGCTGATAACACGGCCCAAAATACCGTTGTGGCAACCTTTAAAGATAAGCGGGGCACAGTGTTGGCTAACGTGCCAGTGACCCTGACGCTGAGTGCAGATAAGGGTACTGCCAGTTTTGCTAATGCATCCCCGTGGACCACCACCACCGATGCCAGCGGTAAGGTGACTATTGGGGTTAAGGACAGTATTGCTGCGGCGGAAACGGTGTATATCACGGCCTATGCGCAAGGAAGTACCGTAGACCAGAAAACAGCCAGTGTGAACTTTATTGCCTACAGCTTGAGTAATGTCAGCGTGAATGGGGCAAACTTTGCTGCTGGCTTCGGCTTCCCGACCACGGGCTTTACCGGGGCGAAATTCCAGCTGTTGATGAACAACGTCACGACCTGGAACACGGATTACAACTGGACTACCAACCAACCAGGTTGGACATCTGTCGATGCTAGCGGCATTGTGACGTTTACCGGTACTGCTAGCACAGCCACCAAGTCGGTTACTATCACAGCCACACCAAAGGGGGGGGCTTCAGCTCGGAATTATGCCTTTGTAGTAGGGAAGTGGTATTCGGTGTCAACGTCTGCAATATATACTTATACAAGTACGGTTACATATTGCTCTGGTATTGGGGCAGTGATGCCGACTCGATTGGGGTTAATTAATTCGAACATAACTACTGGCAGTGTGACAGCAAGAGGTCTTGGTTATTTGTGGGGGGAGTTTGGGAATATTACATCTTCCACTTATCCGTCAGCATCTGCAAATTGGACTAATAATTGGACAAGAACATCAGATGTTGCTGGTTCGGGGCGTTACTTTGTTTGGATGTCGAATCCTAGTGTGAGTGCACTTGTATCAACGAACTCAGATACTGTTAATTATCCCGCCACCTGCGTGAATACATTGTGATCGCGGTTAGTCTACATGTGAATAGCATTCACAGTGGAGAGGGCTAATGATACTAATAGTGTTGGTGTCTATGTAGTAAATGGTGCGTGGGTGATTGAATATTAAGGTAATGGAAACCATTCAATATGCTCACGCACTCTATATGTTTATACAAGGCTACTGAGTTCAGTCATTCTGTCGCATTTATTAAATTTGCCAGTACGGTGGTGTATTATGAGATGAATTTTAATTACCTTATGCTGGTTTGTGCGTTTGTGCGTTTGTGCGTTTGTGCGTTTGTGCGTTTGTGCGTTTGTGCGTTTGTGCGTTTGTGCGTTTGTGCGTTTGTGCGTTTG
>NZ_JAPDCM010000034.1:0-6119 GCF_027706125.1 Aeromonas sp. Y318-1 | reverse complement strand
CAGCGGCTGCCGCATGCCCAACCAGATGCCTCCCAGAACACCCCAAAAGGCGCAGTGTTGCGGTTCAACACTGCGCCTTTTTGCGCTGAAAGTTTATGACGATTCCAGGGCGGTTTTAGAGGCCGAAACAGGCCGAACCGGTGTGGAGCAGATCCGGTGGTCTACCCCCGTAAAATGGACAGTCAGCCATCTCAACTCGGTACGATCCCAAACGCCTGCCGGCAGTTTTTTGCCCCGCAGGGCCGCGTTTATGTGTTTGAGGACGAAGGACTCAAACGCATAAACATAGTCATTCGCTATGTTTATCTTTAGGCCCCCACTATTACCTATCGGTGTGGTACTCTGATGGCGGTCTTTTGATGGAGGTCTCTATGTCCGGTTATCAGTTCGCGCATCTCGACGGGTATGCAAGGAAAGCGAGTGCCAAGGGTGATGGGAGATCGGCGCAGGACATCATTAACGAGGCCGAGCGCAAACCCGAAGCCTGCAAGCACTTTGACGACCCGAGCACGATCCGGCCCCCGATCATCCGCTATGGTGTGACCCCATCACAAGCACTGGAAAAGGCTGTCGAGTGGGCGGAACAGGCTAAAGACCCCAAGGGTAAAAAGTACCGGATCGACGGGCACTGCATAGCTGCTGGGGTGTTCAGTGTGCCCGAGGACTTTCCAGATGACCGCTGGCCGGAGTACAGGAAAGCGATCATCAAGCACTTGAAGCAGAAGTACGGAGATCGGTTGCTGTCGGTCGTGGAGCACACCGACGAGACTTACCGACACTGCCACTTCTACCTGGTGCCACTTCCAGGTGAGAGTTTCGGTGTGGTGCATCAGGGTTGGTCAGCAGAGAAAGCGGCCTATGCACGGGGAGAACGCAAGGGGCTACAGACGCAGGCTTACAGCGATGCCATGAGCGCATGGCAGGACGAGATCCACACCATATCAGCTCCTTTCGGCCTCCTGCGAACAGGGCCTAAGCGAGCGCGGCTCCCGAATGCGGAGTACAAGGCGAAGAAGCGAGCCGCCTCCCTGATCGCAGAGCAGGTGACGGCACCACCAGTCCAGAGACCGAAGATGGCCCCCGTGACAGCCATCGTTGAGGCGGTTAAGGCAGAGCACAAGACAACGATGATCGGAAAGGGCGATCCGCTTTACACCAAAGCCCAGCTCACTCAAGTGGCAAAGCAAAGTGCCCTGTATGGGTTCGATATGCTTGCGCAGCAGCGGCTGGACTACCTGACCATGACGACCGAGCGAGCCGCTGAGATCGACGCCGCAGAGGCCCGCCTCAAGGAGCTGCGCGACAGGGCCGAGGCGCAGGCCGCCGAGATCAGGGCCGGAGAGGACAAGATGGAGGCCCTGAGAGACGAAGAGCGGAAACAAACAGAGCTGCTGGGTCGGCTAGAGCAGGCGGTTAAAGAGGTGCATGGCTATTTAGATGAGGCCATCTCAAGAGTTCAGGATCGGGCGCTGAAGGCCCTTGGGGGCGTGCTAGACGCTTTTGTCGCAATAGTTGAAGCACCACAAGACCAAGAGTTGAAAGATGCCGCTAGGAGCGGCCTAGAGAGCATTGGGACATCGGGAGCATGGGCGAAGCTGGCGGATCGGGTCGTGAACGTGCTGATGCCATCGGCAAGGGCGGCACAGGCCGCTGATGGGATCGATTGGCCGAAAGAGGTCAAAGAGACGGGCCGGAAGCTACGGGACAGAACTGTAGACTCTTCTTCTGATATGGGCATGTAGCCGCCTAGCGGCGGCTGCTGAGGTCTACCTCGATGCGGCGAAAGCCGATCTGGTTCGCGGTGTTCGCGGCCGCATCGATGGTCGTGAAGACCCGCCAGCCGCCGCGCTGCCGCTCGAGCACTTCCGTTTCCCCTCCCTTCCCGAAGCGTACCAGGTGAAGATGGTAGCCCGCCCCCATCGGGGTCGGGACGATCAGGGCTTTGGAGAAGCCCCCAAGGTCGAACACGGTCTTGGCGTCTCGTTCCTGCACAATCAAATCCTTAATCTGAAAGATCAAAATCGAAATTTGATTTTACGCGAGCAGCCCATGCCGTCAAGACAAAGACTGCTCCATGGATAACTGCTGCCGCCCACAGGGGGACAAGCTCCTGATGGACGGGCGGACGCAGTAACCCCCCCTCGCCAAGCCGCTCTCTATATAGATTCATTTAGGGCGATAACAACGCCCTGCGGGCGCTGTTATCTGATAAGGCTTTGTTTCTGGATCACTCTGGTGAAATGTTGGAGAGGTAGCGGCTAACACTTGCCGAACCGATCCCCAGCTCTTCGGCAATATCGCGGTTGCTGTAACCCATAGCCTTGAGCCTGAGTACCTCTGGCAACAACTCGGCAGCCCTGCCGCTATTACGAGGCCGTCCCCCGCCCTTTGACACCTTGCCACCAATGCGCCCGCCCTTCGCACCTCGATGCGCCTGCACCTGGCTAAACCCGGCGGGGGTGAATCGATTCCATACCCAACGGGCGACACTCTTGGCCGTGGCCTTGATCTCCGACACAGGAAGCGGGCCGCCCTGCTCCCGTCCAAACGCATTGGCGCTCTCACAAGCCGTTCTCACCGCATCGGCCCAAGCCTCATACCCGTTAGGCCGCCAGAACTCTCTAACGGCGCTGTAGGCCCATTCACGCACGTTGTCGAACACAGTGACGTTACGGCCTAGCCCGGTCGCTTCTTTGCGACTGCGGCGGCTGTAGGCCGACAAATCGGCATCAGGGCAGAACTCGGCGAGGTAGTCGAGGCTGTAGGGCTCGATTTGGTGCCAGACGGTGAGCCAATCGCTATGGGTAGGGTTTTTGGTGATCAGCCCTGCATACCCCATGTCAGCCCCCAGCCGCTTCGCTAGAACATGTTCTATGGCCGCCAGATAGCGCAACGGCTTTTGCCGTGCTGCACTGGTTCGGGCTACAGGGGCCGCCAGCATATACCCGATATGGGCATGGCCGTTCGTGCGGTTAACGCTGATCCAGTGCGGGGCTGGCAAGCCTGCATCCTTCCACGCGTGGTAACCGTCCGGCTTGTCCAAGTCGAACACCAAGGAGGATACATGCGGAGGCGGGTTGTACTGGATGTGGAGATAGCCCAGTGCGGTAGCCTGCGGACGAATGAGCAGCCCTGACGATTTATCATTAGTGCAGTAAGGGCGACGAGGGAGACGTTCGACGAATGCAGCAGCTAGAAGCGCTGGTTTTACCATCTGGCACCGCGCTTATTGGCGGTGCAGGAGGGTTGTTTGATGTGATCCATGTGATAGACTTCTCATGTGATTAAGTCACGGCCCCGAACTTTCTGCACTCTTCCGCCAAGTTGATCGCAGAGATTCGGGGTTTGTCTTTTCTGGACAGTACGTTACCGCACTGCTGCCGCTGCCGCAACGTCCGCAAACCCGCGCAGTGCCTGCGTTATCCGCACAGGATAAGCAGTGGCATTTATCAGCTATTCACACGCGATCCCGCGTCCAGATACACCTGCTCCCGCTCTCGTTTCCCCACCGCGACCACGAATACCAGCACCCGCTCATCCTGCACCTGGTAAACCAACCGATAACCCGCCCCACGCAGCTTGATCTTGTAGCAGTCCGGCAGCCCATGCAGGCGGTTGGCCTCGACCCTCGGTCGCTCCAGTACCTCTGCGAGCTTCTTTTTGAACTGCTGGCGCACGGTATCACCCAGCTTCTTCCACTCCTTCCACGCTCGTGGATCGAACTCAAGCTCAAAGGTCATCCAGCGACACCCTGATCCCTTTCTGGGGGCTGGCCAGCCGCTCACGAACGAGGGCAAGCAGCGCCTCCTCATCCTCCGTTACCACGGTCGTCCGAAACGGCAACCGCTCCTGGGAAGCAACATACTCCAGGGTTTGCCGCAGCAGCTCCGAGGGGGTTACGCCCAGTTTTTCAAGGACAGCATACGAACGAGTCTTAAGATCGTCGTCGATGCGAAGATTGATCGTGCCCATAGCCATACACCAAGTAATTGCATTTGTAATTACACAATAACATCGGTCACGCCATGCTGCAAACCCGGTCAACGTGCGCCGCACAGGCCCCACCAGAGCTGTTCTGCTCCGTCTGAGTGGCACTTGTTCGCATGATAACGCAGGACCCATCCAGAAAGCGTCGCGGGGGTCTCAAACCGGCGCTGGATGGATCAATGTCCACGGCCGACATTGCACGTGATGGGTCCAAAACCCGGTGCGCATAACGCCTTTTATGTTCAAGAGCTCCTGATCTGTCTCGGGGCACCCATGAAGCCCGTGGCATCCACCTCGAACCGGCAAACCCCGATCTGCTGCAGGTAGAGAACCAGGGTATCGAGCTTGCGAAAAACTCTGAGCTGCTTGCTGCGCTGGGCGGCCAGGGCACGTTCGGCTAGACCGTAGCGCACCAGCAGCGTCCAGCCGCCAGGTTGGCCAACTGCGATCACGACACGAACAGCACCGGCCGCCACCAGTTGTACCAGGGTGGGATGGGTAATGGTTTCCATGGGGGAGATTCCGAGACAAGGGATAGTGCGGCGCAGGATGGGAGATAACGCCTAGCAAAACAAGTCATCTTGCAGGATGACCAGCAGCAAAAAGGGCGTCCGATTTAACGTAACGCCCCCTTATACGCAGTCAGCATCCGCTCTCTGTGGCAGAATGACTGCTTTATTGGCATCTATCTAGAGGTCTTATGTGGTTCAACAGCAAACTTAAAAAAGAGAATCAACAGCTCAGGGAGGTCTTGCAGCTCAAGGAGCAGCAACATCAGGCCAAGTTAACTGAACTGCTGGCCACTATCGGGGAGTATGAACACATGCAACGTAGCAGCCGGGAACGAAACGAACTCTTCAATCAGGTGCTCACCTGCCAGAACCAGGGGGGCGAGATGTTGCAGAGTGTGCGGGAGGCGCTAGCGGGCAGCGCCGAGCACCTGATGGCGGAGAATAGAACGCTTTCTGAGCTGGATCAGCTGTTTGCCCAGACCCGTGATGCCATCATCCGCCTCTCCGGGCGAGCCCATGCCATCACGGATGAAGCAGCCCGTAGCCTGAAGGCCGTCCATCAGCTTGATGTCAGTACATCGGCCATCAATCAGTTCGTAGCTGCTATCCAGGGTATCTCTGATCAGACCAACTTGCTGGCACTTAATGCCGCCATTGAAGCGGCCAGAGCCGGTGAAGCTGGACGAGGGTTTGCCGTGGTGGCAGATGAGGTGCGACAGCTGGCGAGCAAGGCCCACGAGGCCAGCGGCCAGATTGAAGTGCTGGTCAGGCAGATAGTGGCTCAGGCGCAGGAGATTAAGCTGATCATTGACGATAACCAGGCCAGCGCAGCTGAAGTTGCGGCATCCTCCTCACAGATCGAGGTGGTCGTGACCCAGGTGTTGACGCAATCTGGCCGGATGCAGCAGGTGATACACGGTGCAGCAACTACCTCTTTCCTCAATACCACCAAGCTGGATCACGCTGTTTGGAAGAACACCATCTATCGGCTTATTGAACAGCAGCACTTTCACGAGCCGGTCAGTGACCATCGGCAGTGCAGGTTGGGTAAGTGGTATGTCGAGGGACAAGGAGCCGAGCTATTCTCCCACAAGCCGGCTTTTCGTGAACTAGATGGGCCGCACAAGCAGGTACACGAGAGTGGCAAGGCAGCTCTACACGCGCGTGAACAGGACAATATCAAAGAGATGGTCGAGCAGCTCCAAAGCATGGAAAACGCCAGTATGCAGGTGGTGCACTGCATCGACCGCCTGCTGGGGAGTGTCTAACTAGGCCAAAAATGCGCCAGCGTGGGCAAAAAAAACGCTGTAGAGTGGCCCCAGTACCAGCCAGTCCGCAGCCCAGTACAGCAGGGCTTTCGCCGCGAACACGGCGGCCAGTACCGCCACCGCATGCCACAGCATCAACCCAGGAAACCGAACACTCAATCGCACCTCAATCCACCTCCACGCCTGCATCGAGCAGCCGTTGCCGCCATGTATCGGCGGACAACAGGGCATAGCGGGCCACATGCTGGCGCAGGTATTCGGTATCAATGACGATCCAGCGGCTGCCGCATGCCCAACCAGATGCCTCCCAGAACACCCCAAAAGGCGCAGTGTTGCGGTTCAACACTGCGCC
>NZ_JAPDCM010000033.1:0-6132 GCF_027706125.1 Aeromonas sp. Y318-1 | reverse complement strand
GGGAACGCCCGCCTGGGACGTCGCGCGGATCGACCGGACATTCGCGGAGACCTTCGTCCTGAGATCCGAGCTCCTAGGGATCGCCTCAGAAAACGGAAAATAAAGCACGCTAAGCCGTAAGTAAGCGTGCTCCTGTGAAAGCCACAGCTAAAACTGCGTAGTACACATAGAGGTATTTTTTTCTAGATTTATATCGAATTTCGTTATCGAATTTCGCTTATTATTGATCAACTCGTTGCAGATCATGAAGGCGAAAGTATGACGAATAACCCTACCGATGACAGCAGACCATGGTCGGTCTTTCTTATTTTTCTGCGGCTTGGATTGACATCTTTTGGCGGCCCCATTGCGCACTTGGGCTACTTCCGCGCCGAATTTGTCACACGGCGGCGCTGGCTCTCCGAACGGAGCTATGCTGACTTGGTCGCGCTTTGTCAGTTCTTGCCAGGGCCTGCAAGCAGCCAGGTCGGCATAGCGGTAGGACTGTCTCGGGCTGGATACAGCGGGGCGCTGGCTGCTTGGGCTGGCTTCACGCTGCCGTCTGCCATAGCCTTGATCCTTTTTGCGCTCGGCATCTCCAGCTATGGCGATTACGTCTCGCAGGGCGCGTTGCATGGCTTAAAAGTGGTGGCTGTGGCCGTGGTCGCTCAAGCAGTATGGGGCATGGCGCGTAACCTATGCACGGATGGGCTGCGAGTCACCATCATGGCAATTGCTACCTGCGTCGTTTTACTTGTGCCGTCCGCGTGGGGACAGGTTGGCGTGATTGCTATCGCAGGCATCGCAGGCCGGTTATTGTTCAAGCCAGCGAAAGTTGTTGAGCATGACCCCCTACCTATCACGGTCAGTCACCGGGCCGGCGTGCTTTGGCTCTCGCTGTTCTTTGTCTTGCTGATTGGCCTGCCGGTGTTGGCCGAACTGATGCCAAGTCAAACCATGGCAATGGTGGATTCCTTCTATCGTGTCGGATCACTGGTGTTCGGCGGTGGTCACGTTGTGCTGCCATTACTGCAAGCCGAAGTGGTGCCCTCCGGCTGGGTCAACAATGAATCCTTTCTCGCGGGGTACGGGGCAGCTCAAGCGGTGCCCGGCCCTTTGTTCACGTTCGCCGCGTTTCTTGGTGCCTCGATGAACACCGCCCCGTCGGGCTGGATCGGCGGCATTGTGTGTCTGCTGGCTATCTTCGCGCCCTCGTTCTTGCTGGTCGTCGGATCAATGCCATTTTGGGAGCGTTTGCGCCGCAATACAGGCATCCAAGCTGCGCTGGCCGGGATCAATGCCGCTGTAGTCGGCTTGCTGCTGGCCGCGCTGTATCAGCCTGTATGGACTAGCGCCATCTTTCAGCCGCAAGACTTCGGCTTGGCATTAGTTGCCCTTGTCGCACTTATGTTCTGGAAGCTCCCGCCGTGGCTGGTTGTCCTCGGTAGCGGTGCAGCTGGGTGGCTGTTGAGCGTCGCTCTGTGAGGCACAAAAAATGACTGACAAAGACCTCTACGGCGGTTTGATCCGCCTGCACATCCTTCACCATGCAGCCGAGGAACCTGTCTTTGGGCTGGGGATCATCGAAGAGCTACGCCGACACGGCTACGAGATGAGCGCTGGCACCGTGTACCCGATGCTGCACGGCCTGGAAAAAAAAGGCTATCTGACCTCACGCCACGAACGCACCGGGCGACGTGAACGGCGTGTTTATGACATCACTGAACAAGGCAGAACTGCACTTGCTGATGCGAAAACAAAGGTCAAGGAGCTGTTCGGAGAGTTGGTAGAAGGTGGTTGAGTTTTTGCTTCTATGTCAGGTTGAGCTATACCCTAACTGGATTGTCATTTTCAGAAGACGACTGCACCAGTTGATTGGGCGTAATGGCTGTTGTGCAGCCAGCTCCTGACAGTTCAATATCAGAAGTGATCTGCACCAATCTCGACTATGCTCAATACTCGTGTGGGCTCTGTTGCAAAAATCGTGAAGCTTGAGCATGCTTGGCGGAGATTGGACGGACGGAACGATGACGGATTTCAAGTGGCGCCATTTCCAGGGTGATGTGATCCTGTGGGCGGTGCGCTGGTATTGTCGCTATCCGATCAGCTATCGCGACCTTGAGGAAATGCTGGCGGAACGCGGCATTTCGGTCGACCATACGACGATCTATCGCTGGGTCCAGTGCTACGCCCCGGAGATGGAGAAGCGGCTGCGCTGGTTCTGGCGGCGTGGCTTTGATCCGAGCTGGCGCCTGGATGAAACCTACGTCAAGGTGCGGGGCAAGTGGACCTACCTGTACCGGGCAGTCGACAAGCGGGGCGACACGATCGATTTCTACCTGTCGCCGACCCGCAGCGCCAAGGCAGCGAAGCGGTTCCTGGGCAAGGCCCTGCGAGGCCTGAAGCACTGGGAAAAGCCTGCCACGCTCAATACCGACAAAGCGCCGAGCTATGGTGCAGCGATCACCGAATTGAAGCGCGAAGGAAAGCTGGACCGGGAGACGGCCCACCGGCAGGTGAAGTATCTCAATAACGTGATCGAGGCCGATCACGGAAAGCTCAAGATACTGATCAAGCCGGTGCGCGGTTTCAAATCGATCCCCACGGCCTATGCCACGATCAAGGGATTCGAAGTCATGCGAGCCCTGCGCAAAGGACAGGCTCGCCCCTGGTGCCTGCAGCCCGGCATCAGGGGCGAGGTGCGCCTTGTGGAGAGAGCTTTTGGCATTGGGCCCTCGGCGCTGACGGAGGCCATGGGCATGCTCAACCACCATTTCGCAGCAGCCGCCTGATC
Source organism: Aeromonas sp. Y318-1 (assembly GCF_027706125.1). Taxonomy (NCBI): domain Bacteria; kingdom Pseudomonadati; phylum Pseudomonadota; class Gammaproteobacteria; order Aeromonadales; family Aeromonadaceae; genus Aeromonas; species Aeromonas sp. Y318-1. Next base: position 3,359 of record NZ_JAPDCM010000033.1, on the reverse strand, counting down.
GGCGCAGAGCGACAGCCTACCTCTGACTGCCGCCAATCTTTGCAACAGAGCCCGCCGTGCTAGTCTGCTCGGTGATGGTGGAGTGAAGCCAACCCGCAATCGGGTTATGAATCTGCATCGCGATTCGCAATCAGCTGTCTCTTGAGCATGTCGAACTCCTGCGATGTTATCTCGCCGTGCTCGTGCTGCTACACCAACTTGTCCAACTCATCCGCCACACCGCTCCCCACCACCTGCGATGGCCAGGTTGTTTGCTGGGCGCATTGGCGGAGTATCGTCTCGACCCGGGACACCCACACCGGCACAACCTTACGGGAGTGATTCACTGTCAAAGAATCGGCCCGGTGCTCTGACGCAAGTATCGGGATGGTCACCATTTGTAAGCCGTAGACCTGAGTGGTGATCAAGACTTCGATACCACCGACCGTACCGGTACTAATCGACGACGGTCGTGTTCGTCGCCTGCCGCAGGGACTCTGCACACCTCCGTTTACGCATGTGCCTGGAGGAGTTGGAAATCGTCGTGTTCGGGAAACATTAAACACAGGATGGCAGCGATCTGAGCCAGCACATGATCAGCTAGCTCACCATCCGGATCGACGGCCCACTGCATCGTCGCGCCAGCGATGACCGAGTGCAGGAGCAACTCAGCTGCCGCAGGAGCACCTGGGGGCAGTCGCTTGCGGATCCCCTCCACCACCGCGCGGTTCCGCTGGATCGCAAGCGTGCGTAGCTCCGGCACCTGGAGCTCGTACCAGGAGATGAGATAGTTCACCGAGAAGTCGTTGCGAGTGTTCATGCTCCGAACGAGCACCTGCAAAAATTCCCAGAGCCCTTGCGGCCCTGCGCCTATCGGTATCGCATTCAGGTAATGCCGCACCTGCTCGACGCCGCGCTCCATCATCCTCACCAGCAGCGTATCGCGGTTGGTGAAGCGCTGGATTAACGCTGCGCGGGAGAGCCCCACCTCCTTTGCTACTCCGCTGAGCGTGAACTCTATGGGACCGCAACGCTTCAGCACTACGGTGGCGGCCTCGAGTACCTCGTCATCGGACTTGAGCTTGGGGCGGGGCATCAGTGTTCACCTTCTGTATGGGTTGGGGCGGAGGCTGTGGCTGCCGCCGCCATTGTAGCAAATTGAAGACGGAGCGAGAGTAGAGCCACGAGCCCCGCAAACACGGCCGATACAACGAGGCCAGGGAGCGGACCAGCAAGGTCGACAAACGCGCCGGCCGCAAGCATAACCATGGGCGAGGCTGACAGCATCACCGCCGAGACCGTGCCGAGTACCCGGCCGAGAAGTTCTGGCGGCGTGCGGTTGTAGATGGCAGCGTTGAGAATGGGAGAGACTGAGCCGGTCAGCAGTCCCACGAGCGCGCCCAACAACATCAGCACCGGCACGCCTGGCAACTGTGAAAGCAGAAGCGAGCCCACCGCAGAGCCACAAAATGCCACCGCCAGCCAGTTCTGCGCTGATATCCGGGCGCCGACCGACGCATGAATGGCAATGCCAAGGAGACCACCAGCCCCCATCATTGAGGAGAACAGCCCGAGCTCTGCTACTTGGCGTCCTGCATCTACAAACAGCGCAGGCATGATGACGCTGCCGTTGGCGCCAACGATGCCCACGAAGATCATCACTATACCAAAGAGAGGGCGCAGCAGGGGTTCGCTCCAGAGAAAAGCGACGCCGGCGCGCATGGAGAGAGTCGCCGTCGTGGTCATCGTCCGAGCGGCACGCGCGGGAAGCACCCACGCGCCGAGCAGACCTGCAAGGACGGAGCAGAACGCCGTCAGCCCGAGCGTTGGCGCAGCGCCAAGCAGGCCGATTGCGGCCCCCCCAAGGGCCGGGCCACCTAGAATCGCGACGTTCCCGATCACCGCTTTCAGTGACGAGACGCGCTCAACGGAGAGCCCGGCGACGTGGCCGAGTTTGGGCAGCTCACTGTCCTGCGCGGCCATACCGGGTGCGTCGAACGCGGCACCGAGCACCACGCAAGCGATCAGCCCAGTGTTCGAGAGGGCGCCAACGGCATCGAGCAGTGGGATGCTCGCCATGGCCACGCCGCCCACCACACCCGAGATCAATGCGACGGGCGCGCGCCCGAACCGATCGACGAGGCCACCACCAACCCACGCGCCGATGATGGTCGCGATGACGCTGCTAGCGGCCGTGGCGCCCGCCCAGGCCGCGCTCTTTGTATGAGACAGGACGAACCATGGAAGCGCGAGGGCCGCCACCGCGTTGCCGATCCGGAAGAGAAAGGTCGCCGCGAACAGCGTCGCGAGCGGGCTATATCGACGTTCGCTCATTCCGCTGCGGCGAGCTGCGCCTTCGCCGCAGCGAGGTACTCTTCGTTACCCGAGTCGAGGGCGAAGAGTGCGTAGGTGACCGCCCCGAACGCAAGGCGCTCCGCGATGTGGTGGGCGAGCCGCGGCCACACCCGGCCACCGGCCGCTTCATACGTGAGGAGGAGCTTCGCGAGCCCCTCTTCACCAAAGACCATAAGGTGCGCGGCCATGTCGATGGCAGGGTCATCAACGCGGGCCTCGCTCCAGTCGATCATCCCGCTGACGCGCTCCGTGTTGTCGATGAGCACATGGCCCACGTAGAGATCGCCATGCACCACCACGGAGAAATCTGGCCACGACGAATCGTCGTCGAGCCAGCGCTGCCACCGGTGGAGGCGCTTGTCGTTCACCACGAACTCGCGTCGGACGCGGTCAACGTCGTCGGCCACCTTCTGACGGGCCTGCGTCGGTGTACGGATGAGCATCCCCGCATCCACGGCGGCGGAAATGGGGACGGCATGCAGGGCGGCGAGCGCGGTCGCGAAGCTCTCCGCGAAGACCTCCGAGTCCTGCGGCACGACCCAGTCGGGCGTGGACGAACCAGGCTGGATGACCATCGCAGTCGAGTCTTCGAGCATGGGATAGGCAACGAGCTCGGCGTTGGCCACGCGCCAGTCCGGCACCGCGAACGGCAGGCGATTCTTGAGCATTGCCAGCACCCGCGCCTCTGGTTCGACCTTCGCGCTTACCTCGGCTCGGCGCGGGATGCGCAGCACCCACCGACGTCCATCGTCGACGGTGGCGATCACGATCCTATAGTCGAGCCCAAGCTCATTGACAGTCAGCGGGCCATGGAGCTTGAGCCCATGTCGGGCTGCAAGTGCGTACAGTTGGGAGGTATCGGCGGTCGTGACTACGGTCATGATTCACTCCTGAGGGCTTGACGGGTTTAGCCACCTAAATGTAACAGTCACGTCGGTTATATTCAATCCGGCACTGTTGCAAAGTTAGCGATGAGGCAGCCTTTTGTCTTATTCAAAGGCCTTACATTTCAAAAACTCTGCTTA
>NZ_JAPDCM010000032.1:0-6306 GCF_027706125.1 Aeromonas sp. Y318-1 | reverse complement strand
CGAACACCAACGCCGCCACATGCGGCGGGGGGTTGTGCTGGATGTGACGATAGGCCAGCGCGGAGGCCTGCGGGCGAATGCGCAGCCCATGAGCCGGATCATCGGTGCAGTAGGGGCGACGAGGGAGACGTTCGACGAATGCAGCAACTTGAAGTGCTGATTTTACCATCGAGCACCGCGCTTATTGGCGGCTCTGGGTTGTTTGATGTGATCCATGTGGTATTCTTGTTCCTGTGATTAAGTCACGGCCCCGAACTCTCTGCAATCTCCCGCCAAGTTGATTAGACAGAGATTCGGGGTTTGTCTTTTCTGGGCAATACGTTACCGCATCCCCTTTTTATCGAGCAAGGTTACCATGCCATTCCGGCATTTTTTAACCAGCAACGCTTGGGCTTGCGGCCATCCAAGGACTTAACGTAAGCATTCCACTCTTCTTTGCTCTTGCCTTTGAGCTCCTGATTCTTGCGATCGACCTCTTCTTGCAATGCCTTGCAATCGGCCTCTGCCTTCGCCTTTTCCTGCTCTTTGGCTTCGATCACTTTAAGTGCCTCAGCATCATCGACCTTGGCAAAGACTTGCTTCCCATTAAGCACCAACGTTTTATCCGATTCTTTGTAAACGCCACTGACGCCAAGCGCCCCAATCGTCAACGTGTTGTCTTTGATGGTCGCAGGAAACTCTTTGCGTTCAACCGAACCATCCAAAATGCTATTTCCATACCTTGTCAGCAAATGACCTTCGCCGTTTTTCTCGATTTTCAAATATTCAAAGCGGTCGCCCTGAATCTTCCAAAACCCCAAGAATGGTTTGTCCGCAGACCCGCAGGCGGAAAGCGCCAGAGCCAAAAAAACAGCAACAACAACCCTCATGAAAAACTCCATTTTTTATTTTCAGTGAAAGCGATCAAGATACCAGAACCTTAATAAAAAGGACTCATTCAACCCAACCATTAACTCACAACTGGCTTGGGAAGCGTTGTCTGGTGTGGAATACCCGCAGAATGTGGATCTCATCCCCTTGCACCCGATACGGAAGCAGGAACGGATAGGGCTGCACCACGAGTTCTCTCGTTCCAGGAACCCGCCCGGGCCGCCCCATGGCCGGCTGAGTCGATAACAGACTAACCAGCCGATACACTTCGCGCACAAACTCCTGTGCAACTATCGGGTTTTCTCTCGATAGGAAGTCGTGCGCATCCTCCAAGTTGAGCGCTGCCTTGCGTAGCCATTTAACCCGCATTGATACCCCACCGACTAAACTTCGCCGCCATCTCTTTTTCCGGTACAAAATCGCCAGAATCAGCCTCGATCAATGCCGCCTCAATCTGCGCGATCTGCCAAGCTTCTCGCGCCAAGTAATCCTGAATGGCTTGGTTGGCCAACCATGATTTGGTTCTGCCTGTAGACTGGGCCAGTTGCCCCAATTGCTGGTCTACTTCATCCGGCAGACGGACAGACATTACGCTCATAACACCCCCTTGTAGTCAGATGTTTACATTGTGCGACTATATAACCATCGATGTCCACCGATCCCCCCCCAATTGCAGTACTGCAATTAGGGGTTGTACAACCCCCAAAACTGGCGAACCGAAGGGGATTTTGAGGTGCGCATAACGCCTTTTATGTTCAATTGCGATTTTTAGCAGCTAAAACGGGGCGCTGGCGGCAAACAGGCCGCCTGTATCGCGTTTTGGGGCGTTTCGACACACAAGGCAGGGCGTTTACTGCATGAAAGTTTGCAACGCTTCTGAGGCGGTTTGAGGGCAGGATCCTGCGGGGTATGGTTTCGGCCTGTTTTTGCATCCTGCGGCTTGTTTCGGTATCTTGCCCCACCCTTCGAGGTGCACCCGATCAGATAAGCCGCCTCGATGGTGGGAAAGTGGGGCCGCTGGCCCCAGTTTTTCGCCCCCCGCCTCGCCCTGCAAATGCCTCACTTCTGTCCCAGTTCTGTCCCAGTTCTGTACCGGTTCTGTCCCACTTTTGTACCGGATCTGTACCGCTTTTGTACCGGATCTGTACCGCTATCCGCTTCGCGGTGTTCCAGTACCCCCGAACAGTGCAGCCCTTAACGACATAGCCACTCTTCACGCCGTCATTCCTCCCTTAAAAACGGTGGTCCACAGCCATACACATTACGCACCAGCAAGACTGGTGTAACTCATTGAAAGAAAAGGAGTATTTAATCAGAGGCGTGTCGTGAAAATGGTGGCAAAAACGCCATAACTGTGTGAGTAGAATAAAGTTTCGTTACTAAGTAATAAAGAATCATACTGAGTATTAAAGATTCATACTTAAATGGCAGCGATCAGAGTACACTGCCATTTCTAAAACGTTTATGCCCCATTCCTTCTTAGACCTTGTATCTACTTCAAATTGCAGGCTTCCGTTTAAGGTTACTTTACCTAATGGCGGACATCAGTAATCTATTGGGTTCCTTTTCTCTGTGGCTTTTTAAGCGGATAACTTTTTTCAATGGTGCCGCGTACTTTGAACGTTAACATAGAGGCTCAGGGCGCTATTTTACCCCCTTAAAATAGGCAAAATGAGGGTTTTTAAGATCTTGATTTTTAGTGTTTTTATTTTGGTGATGTGATGTGGCTTTGATGGTAGTGTTGCGTCCAGTTCATCATAGGAGTCAACATGGAAACCTACCGTCACACATATCGACACCACAGTTTTTCACATCAAGATCTAAGTGATATTACTTTCACTGCTTGCACCTTTATCCGATGCGATTTTCGACGTGCTAACTTGCGTGATGCGACATTTATTAACTGCAAGTTCATTGAACAGGGTGATATCGAAGGTTGCCATTTTGATGTCGCAGACCTTCGCGATGCAAGTTTCCAACAATGCCAGCTTGCGATGGCAAACTTTAGTAACGCCAATTGCTACGGTATTGAGTTACGTGAGTGTGATTTAAAAGGGGCCAACTTTTCCCGAGCAAACTTTGCCAATCAAGTGAGTAATCGTATGTACTTTTGCTCAGCCTTTATTACTGGATGTAACCTGTCTTATGCCAATATGGAGCGGGTCTGTTTAGAAAAATGTGAGCTGTTTGAAAATCGCTGGATAGGGACTCACCTCGCGGGCGCATCACTGAAAGAGTCAGACTTAAGTCGAGGTGTTTTTTCTGAAGATGTCTGGGGACAGTTTAGCCTACAGGGTGCTAATTTATGTCACGCCGAACTCGACGGTTTAGATCCTCGAAAAGTCGATACATCAGGTATCAAAATTGCCAGCTGGCAACAAGAACAGCTTCTCGAAGCGTTGGGTATTGTTGTTTTTCCTGACTAGATGCTTACGAATACCTGCTGATAAACTATACACAACATTAATACATTTTCTAATTCAAATCACCAGAGCTAGATCAATACTTCTAGCTCATTCTTGTCCAGAAACGTGTTTGAATGGGGCCAATCAATCTGTGGATGCTCAAGACAACCAGTATGATACTTTATTACTCAGTTGTAGCGTGACTCAGATTTTGTAGTAGGAATTAGTATGAATCTTTATTTCTGGGTGAGTATCATTTAGAACGGTACAAACAGGGTTACTTGACTGCTTAGTATGAAACTTTATTCCTCTCCTACAATAACAGCATGATCTTAATGCTGTTTTTATGGTTGCCCCCCCCAAGAGGAACAAATCGCTCGGAACATCGAGCGCGTCCGGCGAACGCCTGCGGGGGCAATAGGTGAAGCAAAACGGAGTCCATCAGGGTGGGGCCACTGGCCCCACCCTGTGGAGAGCAGGGCAGCACTCCCGAACGGGAGCGACTAGCGCAGTCTGTCGCGCCCCGTTCGGGAGTCGGTAAGCGCAGCGCGGCAGCCTTAACGACTGCTTAGATCCACCTCGATGCGGCGAAAACCGATGGTGTGCGCCGTGTTAACCCCTGCATCGATGGTCTTAAAGACCCGCCAGCCTCCGCGCTGGCGTTCCAGCACTTCCGTTTCTGCATTGCGGCCAAACTTCACCAGGTGAAGATGGTAGCCGGCACCCATCGGGGTCGGGGCGATCACCGCCTTGGCAAAACCCCCTTGTTCAAATACCCACTTCGCCTTGATCTCTTCCATATCAAAAACCTGTTTTGATGATTCATATCTACGTTATGACACCAACGCAGCCAAACATCAAATTAGAATTACGAACCATCAAACTCTTATTTTGATTGGCGTTACTCAGGTTCGTAGAACCGCACTCGGGTTTCAAAGGGGCGACCCTTTGGCACGCCGATAGGATGCAGGCACGCCGACGGTACAAACGCAGTTTGTATACGCTCGGTCTCGTGCCTGTATACAGTCGGTGTCGTGCCTGTCTGTTTTTCCAATTCCTGTAGGCACCTACAGAAAACCCACACAAAGGAAGCATAAAGAAAGCACTAAGGAATCATCTAGGATGCATAAAGGACACGAAAGACATACAGACAGATACCATCTAGGTAGCATTTTGGTACATTAGGGGCATTCTCACTGAAAAATGACGTCGCCATGCTGCCGAAACCAAGCAATAAATTCATTCCAAAGATCGAGGGATACCTCCACCAAGGGGAGGTATCAAAACCCAAAGCAAAAGTAATCGCCCACGTCTATCCAGAAGTGGAGACGATGATCGACCAAGGCTTTTCCCTTACTCAAATCGTGGCGGCCATCAACGCGAACGATGTGGGCTTTACCATCACACTCGCCACCTTCAAAAACACCCTGCATAGGCTGCGCAAGCGCCAAACTCAACAAGCACCGACACCGAAGGCCATCAAACAGCCAGCCCGTAACGCATTCCGCGAGACGCAAAAAAAGATTCAGCACGATAACAATCCTGATCTTGATGCGCTGCTAGATAGGCTGGGAGCTGAAGCGGGCGACTTGGCGGACTACTTAAAGGTGTGTTTTAACTCGGAATCTATCGCCAACAGGGCAATAGCGGCAGGGGTATCCATAGAGGAAATTCAGTCATGGGAATGCCCGAACCAGATCCGGCTTGGAACAAGGTTAAGTCACTTCATTAGAAACGCATCATAAAGGTAAACTGATGAGTCAAAATGGCGATTTGAGTGCTGTCGGGGAAAAGCAATTCAGCCCTTACCGAGTGGCGGACTACCTAACGAGCCCCTCGGAGATCACTGCCTACCTCAAGGCAGCTAAAGAGGAAAATGATCCTGAGCTACTGGCGGCGGCAATCGAGGATATTCGCCAGATAGAGCAAGAGCTATCAAGGACGAAAGAACCAAGCAGCTCCGGGGATAAGACCTACTGCCCACAGGCCAAACCCACGGCCTGATGGACAGCCCTTCGGGATCGGCCTTACCCCCCTCGCCAAGATCCTCTCTCTAATGACTCTCTAGGGACAAAGAACGCCCTTCGGGCGCTGTTATCTGATATAGGCTTGTTTTCGCGATCACTATTTTGAAATCTTGGCGTACTTGCTAACGGTACTGGCCGAGATGTTGAGATCGTCGGCTATGGTGCTGTGCGGGTATCCAGCTGCCTTCATGCTCTGGATGGCCTCCCACAGCGCCCAGTTAGTCCGGTTTGTCCCTGTCGGCCTTCCCCCGCCCTTGGATACCTTGCCACCCTTAGCCCCTCTGATGGCCTGAATCTCGGGGGTATGTGTCCGATCAACATAATCAGCGAACGTGGATGGGGTGAGATTCCGCCACGTCCAGCGGGCGATGCTCTTAGCCGTCGCCTTGATCTCACTATGGGGCAACGGGCCGCCCTGCTCCAAGCCAAACGCGTTAGTACATTCACAGGCCGCCTGCACAGCACAGAGCCATGCGTCGTACCCATTGGGCCGCCAGTGCGCTCTAATCGCCGTGTAGGCCCATTCACGCACGTTGTCGAATACGGTGACGTTACGGCCTAGCCCGGTTGCCTCTTTGCGGCTGCGGCGGCTGTAGGCCGCCAGATCCGCATCCGGGCAGAACTCCGCGAGATAGTCGAGGCTGTAGGGCTCGATCTGATGCCAGACGGTCAGCCAATCGGCGTGTGTGGGGTTTTTGGTGATCAGTCCTGCGTACCCTAAATCAGCCCCTAGCCGCTTCGCTAGAACGTGCTCTATGGCAGCCAGGTAACGCAACGGCTTTTGCCGTGCTGCGCTGGTACGCGCTACAGGGGCGGCCAGAATGTACCCGATATGGGCGTGACCGTTCATGCGGTTAACGCTGATCCAGTGCGGGGCAGGCAAGCCGGCATCCTGCCACGCGTGGTAACTGTCCGCCTTGTCCAAGTCGAACACCAACGCCGCCACATGCGGCGGGGGGTTGTGCTGGATGTGACGATAGGCCAGCGCGGAGGCCTGCGGGCGA
>NZ_JAPDCM010000031.1:0-7366 GCF_027706125.1 Aeromonas sp. Y318-1 | reverse complement strand
AGTACTGAACATAGCTCCAAGACTACCTCTTAAGTTAAGAGGGGCGAAGTGTCTGGATCTTCAAGGGGCCAATCTAGATAGTCTGTCCTGCCACCAGGGTCATAGCGTCCGAAGTCAGGTGATGGTTAAGGGTCAACAGTTGGTGTGGCGTGGTACCAAACTGACGCGACACCGAGTCGAGCGTATCCCCCTCAGCTACCTGATAACGAACCATAGCGAGCGACCCGGAAGGCGCCTGCAACATTTGCTCGGCCGCATACGCCACTGGGAGTAATGCTTGTTGACCCAAAAAGAGATAAGTCCACACAACCTGATAGACTTTACTTGGTTTGAATTTCATAACGAGTCCCTGAGGGGGTATGCCTATATTGGGCGGGACTATACAATAGGGAGACATGATGGATGACATGATTAAAACAATAAAGAAATAATAAAATGAATAAATTAAAAAACAAAGCAAGCCTGTATGCTTTTGATTTAAAAAGCCAAATAAAAAATCTGCGCTGCCTATTTCAAACAGCCACCAACACAGCCACCAACACAGCCACCAACACAGCCAATAAAATAGATTTCACGATGCATTAAAACCCAACAAAAATGTGTCACGCATCACATAATTTCAGCCTTGTTATTCCAACCACGCTGCCTCCGCAACAACCGCATATTTCATCTTGACGAATGCGCCCCACGGTATACGATAACGAGGGTCTAAACTGCTCGTAGATATTATCTCCTCACATTCACCCAGTGAGGATGATGTCAGGTTAATGATGTGACCACATGGCCGCCTAACCAGGCGGCCTTTTTTATCAACATCGAAACACCACACCGATTACGCATATCCGGCTACGGCGTGATGCATTGCATAGCTCAATAGCTGCTGCAAGTTAACGGATATACCTGTTGATGCACATCCTTTGGAAGGCGACCATTTATTTACGATAAAACAATAAAATAAATAGTTTGTAAAATTCGTCATCTTCTTCTCTTCGCCATATCTTTGTGCTCTACCATTATTTTGTCGCACATAATGAGAGAATACAGACATGCCATATGACACCCACACCACGTTTAATATCGGTGACAAGGTAGCTTGCTGTGTTTATGGCGAAGGCATCATCATTGAAAAGCAGCGCCCTGGTAAAATAGACCGCTGGTTTGATGGGGATACGTGGCTTCAAGTCATGATGCCTAACTATCCCTATTGTAAGGTCTATTTCGATATCTCAGGCAGGTGCGCCGAAGAAGGGGATTGGCTGGTGAACCACCCGACCCTGTTTCACCAAGAGCTGCGTCCGAATGTGATAACCCGCCAGCCTAATCGGCCTTTTTATCTGGGTGAACGCGTTATTGATTTAATGTGGGGAAAAGGGACGATTATCTCAACCAATTGGCATGACAGCAGACCGTTGCGGGTGGCCTTTGATAATTACCCATACAAAAACCGGGATGGATACCCCCAGTCATTACTCTATCGCCCTGACGGGACACGCATGCAATCGGATAAGCAGCGCCTGTTCCATGAAGACCAGGCACCCACCATCGTGACTCGTTGAGCCCCCAGGGGACCTGTGAGCCATTCCAGCCATATGAGCAAACGGGGACACGTTGGCCCCCGATATCGCGGCAGGCGACAAACTAGATCAAGAACTCATCCAGCTGACGACCTTGTTCAAGTTCCTGGGCCAGAAACTTAGGGGTACGGCCCTGACCGGTCCAGGTACGCTCTACCCCATGTTCAACGTAACGGTATTTCGGTGGGCGAGGCGATCGCTTTTCTTTGGCTGCTGCCGGGGCACTGCCCACCAACTCCGTCGGGTCGATACCAGCTTGGGCCAACATTGCTTGGAACTCAGCAAGCTTTTGCAAACGCTCGGCATTAGCCGCTTGCTCTTTCTGCGCGGCCTCCAGCCGCTCCAGATAAATCGCTTCAATCTTCTCGTGAGCTTCTTTGACTTGCTCCAGAGTCAGCTCACGCAGGACAACACGCAGACTGCGTACATTCAACAAGACTTTCAGAAATTCACTCATCAACTATCTCTCTAGTAAAAGAGCAGTCCGAAGCTACTCGGTAGCTCGAGTCTGAAAATAAAAAAGCACCATGTCTACCAAAATCGAGCCTGTCGCTTCAACTCCATAAGAGTCCAATCGCAGTATTTTGATAATTGTGGGAATGAACATACCCTAAAATAATTACCTGTTGGCCAGATAAAGTTATGGGTCCCGACAATCACGTTCAACCGATTGAGTTCAAGATCCTCCCGTGCCTGAATGGATTTGAATCCCCGGCTCGACTTACGGTCCATTGCTGTTCATATTTCAGACAACACCATCCCAGTGAATAATCCCTTCATTACACTTTGCTGCAGACAACCAGCCCTGACGAGATGGATCTCAAGTGAAGCCAGCCAAAGAATATGTCGATTCCAACATTAAATTGATGCAGCTATCAACGCACGAAATGGCGCAGATTGCAGAAATTGATCGATATCGTCTGGCGCAACTCTTAGCACCTCAACCACTTAGTTTAACCATTTTTTCGTTCATCCATTAGATTTGAATCCTTATTCAAACCAAGCATATCGCGCGTTTGCACCACCGGATGACGCTGTTTGCGGTAAGTGACGACAATGGCTCTATCAAGCACTATAACTTATAGCTATCTTCATCCAACGTGGTTATGGCGTAGCCATAAAAATCATCCTGCACTCCTACTGTCTGACTCGGGAACCACCACTGACAGGACACCTCAAATTATCCGTTGTAATTGCTAGTGGCTAGGTACCGCTCGGCATGTCCACCCAACAGCAGACGTTTGGTGGTAAAAAATTCGGGCCAAGTGAGGCTAAACCACTGCTCGGCTAATCTCGTGTGTGGATGCTGAATGTTTTTGTCTTGGGCGATTCGGAGCGCACGATTATAAGCCCTTAGCACTAGCTGGCGCTGGTCAGTTAGCCTTGGGCAGTTGAGATTTAGTACCCTTATGGTGTTATCCACCAGTTCTTTGACTGTGGCAAAGTGGTTATCGGCAATATTTACTTGAGTGCAGGCTGTTGCATCAGGTTTGAGTTCTCCCGTGCGTTTATCCAGCATAAATAGGCAAGGAGTGTGTGGCATTGTCAGCGGATTAAGCAGATACCCTTGTAAAGTATCCAACTCATCTTTTAAGTGGTTCTTGTGTGAATCGCAGCTTAAGTTCTCCGGCAGTCGGTGTGCTGATTGATCAGCATCATTGCCACCGATACAAACAGCAAAGACATTTTGCCAATCCAAGCCCCAGTTATGGTTCGCAACATTGGCTCGATCCGATTTATCATGAAAGTGTTCAACCCTCTGCTTGTGTGCAGGAAGACCCACTACCTTGCTCTCGCAATAGCCACACAAACCACCTTGGTCACTGAGCATCAACTGACGCAGGGATTTGTAATCTTGGCCGCCCTTATGATTACGAAAGTCATGTTCCCAAGTCGCAACAGGGTTCGAGGCAGCAAATGTCGTCAGAACATTGGGAGGGAGCGATTTACTGATCCTCTTCAAGACTCTGCTCCCACAGCTTGTTTTCGATATAGAGATCCGCCTCGGTCAATGCAGGTTCTTCATTACCAAAGTGGGCATCGAGGACTTGCCGCATGGCAAGGGCCTTCGGAGCATCCCAATCATCTGCATAAACCAGATCCAAATACTCGGTGAGTAGGGTTGCCATAGGGTCAGATTGTGGGCGTGGTTCTACCCCAAAAACCCGCTTCAAAATTCGCGATGATTCAGCTCCTTGAGTCCCCTGAGGCGCGTTATACACTTGGTCCTCATAGATGACTCGTATACAGTCCGTCGGTGCAGTACTGACCACCTGCGGGCTATGGGTGGTAACAATAAATTGGATCTTGGGGAATGCATCACGTAACGAGGCCAGCACTTTCTGCTGCCAGGCGGGGTGAAGGAACATATCTACTTCGTCGATTAGCACCAGTCCCGGCGTTTCCTTTGATGCGCATGCCCCAGATTGCGGGTTGAGTTTGCTGCAGCGCCAAGCGAGATCGGCAACTAGCGAGACCATCGCCCGGACCCCATCACTCAACAGGCTCACGGGCAAGATCCCTTGATCTGGATGAATCATGGCCAATTCTTCGTGGGAGAGACTGTAATGGAAGTACCGCCAGCCGGAAGATGGTTGCAATACTGATTCAACAGCCCCCTGAATGCTTTGGAGCTGCTCTTTGAGGGAGTAGCCCTCATAAACATCTGCCATCTGCTGCTGCTGTAACTCGGCATAAGTTGCCTTGGTGAACCACTGCTGTAATTGTTTGTAATTAGATGCCGTGGTCAGGCAATCCTCATAACCCATAGTCCGACTCACGCTCAGGACAGATTTACGCTCCATGTTTTTGTGTTCTTGCCACAAACGCCCCGTGCCATAGTAGGCCACCACCGGCAGAATGACCTCGTCCAAGTCACGCACCTGCTGCATGAGCTGATCGCCATAAATAGACAACTCGCTAGCGTCTTTGATGGTCGTTTTGTTGTTGATCCCAGTTAATGTCCGTTTGATATAGCACACAGGCTCATTGAAGCTCGCGCTGATTTCTACCGGAAACATTTGCTCGCTACTGAGTACTTGCTCCTGCCTACGATAACGCGCATCCGATTTGGCAATCCCACGCCCTTTGCCAAAGTCAAACGCAGCCACAAAGGGGCTAACTGCGACAGCTATCGCATCAAGAATTGTCGATTTTCCAGAGCCATTAGGCGCAACTAAAACTGTCATATTGGGATGAAAATCGATGTCGAGGGTGGAAAAACGCCGAAAATTGGTTAGCGACATACCATGCAAATTAATGTTTGGCTGCGCTGATTTTACGCTGTTGTTCACTCTGTTTACTCCAATTTTTGCTTCTTTTTTGACACCACTCATGTCCTCAAGACTTGCCCTATCGTTTGTCCAAAACAAAACAGACTTATCAGAGTTGCTCTAAATAGCTGTTCCGAATAGTAGAGCACTGCTCTCACACAGCCTCAACGAGAGGCATTGAGCACATATCGAGGTCTAAGCCTTGTCACGTCAGGCTTTGCCACCTGATAGTTAATATGCCTTACACTGCAAGGTTTTCGGCAAGATGTAGCGCTATTAGGATCAGCTATTTAGCATCGAACGTGTATCCATCAAACCTTCTCATGTTACAACGATGCCTCGGCAGAAACACTGCAAAAACGCAAATATGCCATGTCATAGCTGATATTGACATCCCAAATAAGCCACTGAAATTGTTCAATTTTTACATTGTGGCCACAAAAGCTTGCAGTCCCATTCGATGATTGTGTACTTGATACCGTGTATTGCCTGGCGGAACACCTCCTCTGCCTCATCGAAAGAGGCTGCGACGATGCTCTGCAGATTTGTCTCGCTAGCCAACGGCTTAAGAAAGCGCATGCTGGTTATCGACCGCCATTGAATGCTGCCCCGGCTCGTCAAACTTCAGCAGTCTTGGGTGATGACCCGGAGACGTGAGCATAGCTGATGTCTGAAGCAAGGCGAGTAAGAAAACCCAAATGAGCCCATCAAGATCACTGGCGCTTGAGTCAGATTTGATGTCGGTACGAATCTCTCGCAGTGAGTTCACCCCCAAGGGGTAGCAACAGGCCGACCTGTTTGCCCCGTCGTCCACCCAATCAGATGCGTTGATGGCAGTGATGGACCAGATTAAGGCCAAGGGATTGGGGCGCGTAGGCTTTGTCAGTCAAGGTACGGGGTCAACCGAGTGGATGATGCGACAAGAGCACCTGAGCCCCTGTTACACCACCCGCAGGGAGGACCTGCCGGTGGCGAGGTAGCCCTGAGTCGGTTAGCTGCGAGGCTAGATGGTTACACGTCAGGATCCAATACCTCCCAACGTCCGCTCTTACGCGGTCCAACAAAACGTAATCGACCGTCCTTGACCAGCACGGCAACAGCTCTCTCCACGGTACTGGTCGACTTGCCAATCCGCTCTGCAACTTGCTTGAGCGTTATGGTCGGCTCAGCCGTCAGTTCCGCCAAGATGGCCAGGGGGGTTTTGAACCGCTTTTCTACCTGCGTTTCAACCTTCATTTCTACCCGCATTTTCTCCTGATGAGGTGATACTGCTGCTGGTTGAATCGCAATCGCTTGGGCCAGCGCATCGCGCAGCGCTTCCAGTAAAAAGAGGATGAACTCGGTACAATCACTGCGACTATCAGCCTGACTTAGCTGCTGATAGTAGTGATCTTGCCGTGCCTTAATGACCGTCTCCACGGGTAAGAAGGCCATGACAGGCTGCCAACGGCTCAAGATCACCGTCTGCCATAAACGTCCCATCCGACCATTTCCATCCGCAAAGGGATGAATAAACTCCAACTCATAATGCAAGGCACAGGAAGCGATCAGCGGATGAGCCTCGGTCTCAGCTAGCCAAGTCAATAGCAGTCCCATCAGACGAGGGACCTGGTTCGCAGGGGGTGCCATATGCACTAACTGCTCGCCTCGATAGATGCCTACACCACCGCTACGCCAGTGACCCGCATCATCACAGAGTCCACGCATCAGGAGTCCATGAGCACCGAGTAAATCTTCCGCTGAAGCTGGATCCCAATCAGGCATTGCTTCATAGGCCGCAAACGCATTACGGACCTCTTGGATTTCCCGTGGAAGCCCAAGTACCGTCTTCCCCTCAATCACTGCCGTCACCTGCTCAACACTCAGGGTATTGTGCTCAATAGCCAAGGAGGCTTGGATGGTTCGGATCCGATTCTCTCGACGCAGCATCGGAACCTGAGAGCTCTGAGCAAACCGCCATTGCCCCACCAACTCGGCGATGTCCGCCACTCGACTCAACATGGCGTGGGTCAGGGTGAAGGGAGGGGAATAGGATGCCATGGAGTACTCCAACTGATGCGATAACAAATGAGGGAATAGCTTAACAGATCCGGGTGTAGAAACTCCCAGATCAGATGCCATCTAAAACTGCAGTAAAAGTCTTTTATCAACGCCAATAAGCCTTCAAAGGTTACTCCCCCCAAAGCACTGATATCCCTGCCCACGGCGCTTGGATTCCCTTTTGGCAAGGTATGCCGCATGGAGCAGCACTTTTTTTATAGCCACAGGATCATCTGAAAAAACTTCGTGCTGTCCCTTCTCTGAAAGTTCAACTAACCCTCGCCTCCTGCAAAAATCAATTGATACATCCGCTTCAAAGACGGCTCGATGCCAAGCCACTCTAAGCTTGTTTGCCAGATTCATATTCTCAGACTTGAATTTCCCCAGAGAGTAATAGGCTTCTCCATTTAAGAAAAACATCAAGTGATAGTGAGGAACGACAGCCTCTGCTGTTTGCTCCCTCGCCCAAACATATCTGAT
>NZ_JAPDCM010000030.1:0-8881 GCF_027706125.1 Aeromonas sp. Y318-1 | reverse complement strand
GTAAGCAGAGTTTTTGAAATGTAAGGCCTTTGAATAAGACAAAAGGCTGCCTCATCGCTAACTTTGCAACAGTGCCGCGCGACGAGCAGCAGCACCAGGAGCAGAAGCACGTCGAGAAAAAGCAACAGCAGATCGAGCAGCGCCCACGGCGGGCCGCTCGCATCGGATAAGTCGAAAAATCCGGCTAAAGTGGCCGAGCTGCACATCAGGCCGCGCGGTTTTCCTCCCTGATCGCCGGCGCGGTTTCTTCCTCCCTGAACCGCATGCAGACTTGCCGCCTCGGACACCCCGAGGCGGTTTTTTTTCGCCTCGCTCGAGCATCGCCGCATCCGACGATGCCGAGACGACCAGGCCGCGCACGTCGAGCTGCAGCATCGCCATTGCCGACGATGGCACCAGGTCGCCGGCGGTGGCCACCGACCTCGAGCTCGCATCGCCACATCCGACGATGCGCGCCGGCGTCGACCATCGCCAGGTCTGACGATGGCGGCCGCCCTGCCCTGGATCTCGCATCGCCATTTCTGGCGATGAGATCCACGGAGCGGCCATTTAGACCCGCCAATAACGACCCGGCCAAGATAAATCGCATGACGGCCTTTTTGGCCGGGGGTAGCATGACCGGACACTTTGCGTATGCCCAAAGGAGCCCGCAAGTATGCGCAGGACGAAGCCAGTAGCCGCGCCGATGGTGGCGCGGGTCTATCTGCGCGTCAGCACCGACGCGCAGGACTTGGAACGCCAAGAGGCGATCACTACGGCCGCGAAGGCCGCCGGCTACTACGTCGCCGGCATCTACCGTGAGAAGGCATCCGGCGCACGCGCCGACCGGCCTGAGCTGCTGCGCATGATCGGCGACCTACAGCCCGGCGAGGTGGTCATTGCCGAGAAGATCGACCGCATCAGCCGCCTACCTTTGCCCGAGGCCGAGCGCCTGGTGGCCTCGATACAGGCCAAAGGCGCACGCCTGGCCGTCCCTGGCGTGGTCGATCTATCCGACCTGGCGGCCGAGGCCCAGGGCGTCGCCAAGATCGTGCTGGAAGCCGTGCAGATCATGCTTTTTCGCCTGGCCTTGCAGATGGCCCGCGACGACTACGAGGACAGGCGCGAACGCCAGCGCCAAGGCATTGAGTTGGCCCGCCAGGCCGGGCGGTACAAGGGCCGCCGTGCTGATCCGAAGCGCCGCGCCCAAGTTGTCGCGCTGCGCAAGTCCGGCTACAGCATCAACAAGACCGCCGAGCTGGCCGGGTACAGTGCGGCCCAGGTGAAACGGATATGGGCCGAGGTCAGCCAGGCCGAAGCGAAGCAGCACGGCGCGTTCGTGGAGGACGCATTGACGGAAGCCGATGCCCTGGCCGCTGTCGGCCAGGATGAGCGCCAGGAGGAAAGGGCATGAAGAAGCCGAACCAAGACGACGAGCCGTTTTTCATCACCGAGGAGATTGCGGCCGAAATGATCGCCGGCGGCTATGAGTTCGAGCTGCCGCCCATTCCTTGCACCATCCGCCTACGCGACGTGCTGGAGCGCATGACCGATGCTGAGCTAGCATTGCAGCCGGGCGAGATCGCCGACCAGGAGCGTGAACGCTGCCGGCGCAAGCCGTGTTCAACCTCATGATCTGGTCATGGTATTTTTCATGGCACTGAGCCTGATAGTTCTTGCAAATTGTTGTCACTAAAGGGTTTTGTGTGCTTGTTTACAATCGAGTGGGAGTGACGGGCACTGGCTGGCAATGTCTAGCAACGGCAGGCATTTCGGCTGAGGGTAAAAGAACTTTCCGCTAAGCGATAGACTGTATGTAAACACAGTATTGCAAGGACGCGGAACATGCCTCATGTGGCGGCCAGGACGGCCAGCCGGGATCGGGATACTGGTCGTTACCAGAGCCACCGACCCGAGCAAACCCTTCTCTATCAGATCGTTGACGAGTATTACCCGGCATTCGCTGCGCTTATGGCAGAGCAGGGAAAGGAATTGCCGGGCTATGTGCAACGGGAATTTGAAGAATTTCTCCAATGCGGGCGGCTGGAGCATGGCTTTCTACGGGTTCGCTGCGAGTCTTGCCACGCCGAGCACCTGGTCGCTTTCAGCTGTAAGCGTCGCGGTTTCTGCCCGAGCTGTGGGGCGCGGCGGATGGCCGAAAGTGCCGCCTTGCTGGTTGATGAAGTACTGCCTGAACAACCCATGCGTCAGTGGGTGTTGAGCTTCCCGTTTCAGCTGCGTTTCCTGTTTGCCAGCCGGCCCGAGATCATGGGGTGGGTGCTGGGCATCGTTTACCGCGTCATTGCCACGCACCTGGTCAAGAAAGCGGGCCATACCCACCAAGTGGCCAAGACGGGCGCGGTCACCCTGATCCAGCGTTTTGGATCGGCGCTCAATCTGAATGTTCACTTCCACATGCTGTTTCTCGACGGTGTGTATGTCGAGCAATCCCACGGCTCAGCGCGTTTCCGCTGGGTCAAGGCGCCGACCAGCCCAGAGCTCACCCAGCTGACGCACACCATCGCCCACCGGGTGGGTCGCTATCTGGAACGGCAAGGCCTGCTGGAACGGGATGTCGAAAACAGCTATCTGGCCTCGGATGCGGTGGATGACGACCCGATGACACCCCTGCTGGGGCACTCGATCACTTACCGTATCGCTGTCGGTTCACAGGCGGGGCGAAAGGTGTTCACTTTGCAAACTCTGCCGACCAGTGGTGATCCGTTCGGTGACGGGATTGGCAAGGTAGCCGGGTCCAGCCTGCACGCCGGCGTGGCGGCCAGGGCCGATGAACGCAAGAAGCTCGAACGGCTGTGCCGGTACATCAGCCGCCCGGCGGTATCCGAGAAGCGGCTGTCGTTAACACGAGGCGGCAACGTGCGCTACCAGCTCAAGACGCCGTACCGGGACGGCACCACGCACGTCATTTTCGAACCATTGGATTTCATTGCAAGGCTGGCCGCCCTGGTACCGAAGCCCAGAGTCAACCTAACCCGCTTCCACGGGGTGTTCGCACCCAACAGTCGGCACCGGGCGTTGGTCACGCCGGCAAAACGGGGCAGGGGCAACAAGGTCAGGGTGGCTGATGAACCGGCAACACCAGCACAACGGCGAGCGTCGATGACATGGGCGCAACGGCTCAAGCGTGTTTTCAATATCGACATCGAGACCTGCAGCGGCTGCGGCGGCGCCATGAAAGTCATCGCCTGCATTGAAGACCCTATAGTGATCAAGCAGATCCTTGATCACCTGAAGCACAAAGCCGAAACCAGCGGGACCAGGGCGTTACCCGAAAGCCGGGCGCCACCGGCTGAGCTGCTCCTGGGTCTGTTTGACTGACGAGCCTGAAGGCCAACGATACCAATCAAAATGCTGCGTTCACAGCGCCGCGGCAGGGATCCGCCGTGCTGGTTGTCGGAAAAGGAGCCGCTAGTGGGAAAGAGGAGGGTAAATTTTCAGCGTTGCTGGCTCCCCGTCAGCCGGATTGGGTTGCATCGCAGGGGTGTCGAAAGAGTCAACTGCGGTCCAAAGCTGTTGGACTTGGGTGAAAAGGGCGTTTATTCTTCCTATACGTGCCGCGTTCCAGGCGGCGACTATGAGGGCTATGTCGATGCCCATGTGCGCCGGCTGGAGGCGCTACGCCGGGCCGGTATCGTCGAGCGGATCGACGCCGACCAATGGCGCATCCCCAATGATCTGGTCAGCCGTGCCGCCGCCCATGACGCCGGCCGAGACAGTCAGGCCAGCGTTCGCGTCCTTTCCCCGGTCGATCTGAACAAACAGATCGGATCGGACGGCGCGACCTGGCTGGACCGGCGGCTGATCCACGGCGAGACGGCCGACCTTGCGCCAACCGGCTTCGGGCAACAAGTCCGCGAAGCCATGGACCAGCGCCGCGAGCACCATATCGAACAGGGCGACGCCACCCGCAGCCGGGACAGCCGCGTCTTCTACCGGCGCAACCTTCTCGCCATCCTGCGGGAGCGCGAGGTAGCCGGCGTCGGATCGGATATGGCTTTGAGTAAGGGCCTGCCGTTCCGCGCCGCCACGGACGGCGAGAGCGTCAGCGGCAAGTTTACCGGAACCGTGCATCTATCGAGCGGCAAGTTCGCCGTGGTCGAGAAATCCCATGAGTTCACCCTTGTCCCGTGGCGGCCGATCATCGACCGCCAACTCGGCCGCGAGGTTATGGGCATCGTGCAGGGCGGGTCGGTGTCGTGGCAGTTAGGGCGGCAGAGGGGGCTGGAACGCTGAGTGCGCCCATGCCGCATTGCGAAGCAAAAGATAATCGGATAAAATGTAGCAATTCATATTCGTAAGCGTGGAGTAATCAGATGGGAAATTCCAAGTCAGCAGACAAGTAAGCCGCAACAACCAGTATTGTTGTTGCGGCGCTCTGTAAGGCTAGTCTCATCTGATTGCTGACGAGCAGACGTCGCCCGGTATTCCTTAATCGAGGGTTGATTCGTCATGACCACCACACGCCCCGCGTGGGCCTATACGCTGCCGGCAGCACTGCTGCTGATGGCTCCTTTCGACATCCTCGCTTCACTGGCGATGGATATTTATCTCCCTGTCGTTCCAGCGATGCCCGGCATCCTGAACACGACGCCCGCTATGATCCAACTCACGTTGAGCCTCTATATGGTGATGCTCGGCGTGGGCCAGGTGATTTTTGGTCCGCTCTCAGACAGAATCGGGCGACGGCCAATTCTACTTGCGGGCGCAACGGCTTTCGTCATTGCGTCTCTGGGAGCAGCTTGGTCTTCAACTGCACCGGCCTTTGTCGCTTTCCGTCTACTTCAAGCAGTGGGCGCGTCGGCCATGCTGGTGGCGACGTTCGCGACGGTTCGCGACGTTTATGCCAACCGTCCTGAGGGTGTCGTCATCTACGGCCTTTTCAGTTCGATGCTGGCGTTCGTGCCTGCGCTCGGCCCTATCGCCGGAACATTGATCGGCGAGTTCTTGGGATGGCAGGCGATATTCATTACTTTGGCTATACTGGCGATGCTCGCACTCCTAAATGCGGGTTTCAGGTGGCACGAAACCCGCCCTCTGGATCAAGTCAAGACGCGCCGATCTGTCTTGCCGATCTTCGCGAGTCCGGCTTTTTGGGTTTACACTGTCGGCTTTAGCGCCGGTATGGGCACCTACTTCGTCTTCTTCTCGACGGCTCCCCGTGTGCTCATAGGCCAAGCGGAATATTCCGAGATCGGATTCAGCTTTGCCTTCGCCACTGTCGCGCTTGTAATGATCGTGACAACCCGTTTCGCGAAGTCCTTTGTCGCCAGATGGGGCATCGCAGGATGCGTGGCGCGTGGGATGGCGTTGCTTGTTTGCGGAGCGGTCCTGTTGGGGATCGGCGAACTTTACGGCTCGCCGTCATTCCTCACCTTCATCCTACCGATGTGGGTTGTCGCGGTCGGTATTGTCTTCACGGTGTCCGTTACCGCGAACGGCGCTTTGGCAGAGTTCGACGACATCGCGGGATCAGCGGTCGCGTTCTACTTCTGCGTTCAAAGCCTGATAGTCAGCATTGTCGGGACATTGGCGGTGGCACTTTTAAACGGTGACACAGCGTGGCCCGTGATCTGTTACGCCACGGCGATGGCGGTACTGGTTTCGTTGGGGCTGGTGCTCCTTCGGCTCCGTGGGGCTGCCACCGAGAAGTCGCCAGTCGTCTAACCGACGACTGGTAGCAGGCCCGCTCCGATGCGGCGCACTAACCATCGAAACCTCGTGAATGTCGGTATCCTGTCTGGCAGGATACCGCTCATTTCCCTTGTTCAGTTCATCGCCGTCGCCGAGCATCTGAATTTTCGGCATGCGGCCAAGGCACTTGGTATCAGCCAGTCGAGCGTCAGCGCGCGTGTGAAAGCGCTGGAGGATAACCTTGGTGTCCTGCTATTTGAGCGCCATGCGCGGGGCGTTCGGCTAACAGACGCAGGCAGGCACTTCATGGAGCGTGTCACGGCGGGTGTCGATCAACTCGATCACGCAGTGAAGACCGCGGAGTGACGGGCACTGGCTGGCAATGTCTAGCAACGGCAGGCATTTCGGCTGAGGGTAAAAGAACTTTCCGCTAAGCGATAGACTGTATGTAAACACAGTATTGCAAGGACGCGGAACATGCCTCATGTGGCGGCCAGGACGGCCAGCCGGGATCGGGATACTGGTCGTTACCAGAGCCACCGACCCGAGCAAACCCTTCTCTATCAGATCGTTGACGAGTATTACCCGGCATTCGCTGCGCTTATGGCAGAGCAGGGAAAGGAATTGCCGGGCTATGTGCAACGGGAATTTGAAGAATTTCTCCAAAGCCCGCGACGCAGCGCCGGCAGGCAGAGCAAGTAGAGGGCAGCGCCTGCAATCCATGCCCACCCGTTCCACGTTGTTATAGAAGCCGCATAGATCGCCGTGAAGAGGAGGGGTCCGACGATCGAGGTCAGGCTGGTGAGCGCCGCCAGTGAGCCTTGCAGCTGCCCCTGACGTTCCTCATCCACCTGCCTGGACAACATTGCTTGCAGCGCCGGCATTCCGATGCCACCCGAAGCAAGCAGGACCATGATCGGGAACGCCATCCATCCCCGTGTCGCGAAGGCAAGCAGGATGTAGCCTGTGCCGTCGGCAATCATTCCGAGCATGAGTGCCCGCCTTTCGCCGAGCCGGGCGGCTACAGGGCCGGTGATCATTGCCTGGGCGAGTGAATGCAGAATGCCAAATGCGGCAAGCGAAATGCCGATCGTGGTCGCGTCCCAGTGAAAGCGATCCTCGCCGAAAATGACCCAAAGCGCGGCCGGCACCTGTCCGACAAGTTGCATGATGAAGAAGACCGCCATCAGGGCGGCGACGACGGTCATGCCCCGGGCCCACCGGAACGAAGCGAGCGGGTTGAGAGCCTCCCGGCGTAACGGCCGGCGTTCGCCTTTGTGCGACTCCGGCAAAAGGAAACAGCCCGTCAGGAAATTGAGGCCGTTCAAGGCTGCCGCGGCGAAGAACGGAGCGTGGGGGGAGAAACCGCCCATCAGCCCACCGAGCACAGGTCCCGCGACCATCCCGAACCCGAAACAGGCGCTCATGAAGCCGAAGTGCCGCGCGCGCTCATCGCCATCAGTGATATCGGCAATATAAGCGCCGGCTACCGCCCCAGTCGCCCCGGTGATGCCGGCCACGATCCGCCCGATATAGAGAACCCAAAGGAAAGGCGCCGTCGCCATGATGGCGTAGTCGACAGCAGCGCCGGCCAGCGAGACGAGCAAGACCGGCCGCCGCCCGAAACGATCCGACAGCGCGCCCAGCACAGGTGCGCAGGCAAATTGCATCAACGCATACAGCGCCAGCAGAATGCCATAGTGGGCGGTGACGTCGTTCGAGTGAACCAGATCGCGCAGGAGGCCCGGCAGCACCGGCATAATCAGGCCGATGCCGACAGCGTCGAGCGCGACAGTGCTCAGAATTACGATCAGGGGTCTGTTGGGTTTCACGTCTGGCCTCCGGACCAGCCTCCGCTGGTCCGATTGAACGCGCGGATTCTTTATCACTGATAAGTTGGTGGACATATTATGTTTATCAGTGATAAAGTGTCAAGCATGACAAAGTTGCAGCCGAATACAGTGATCCGTGCCGCCCTGGACCTGTTGAACGAGGTCGGCGTAGACGGTCTGACGACACGCAAACTGGCGGAACGGTTGGGGGTTCAGCAGCCGGCGCTTTACTGGCACTTCAGGAACAAGCGGGCGCTGCTCGACGCACTGGCCGAAGCCATGCTGGCGGAGAATCATACGCATTCGGTGCCGAGAGCCGACGACGACTGGCGCTCATTTCTGATCGGGAATGCCCGCAGCTTCAGGCAGGCGCTGCTCGCCTACCGCGATGGCGCGCGCATCCATGCCGGCACGCGACCGGGCGCACCGCAGATGGAAACGGCCGACGCGCAGCTTCGCTTCCTCTGCGAGGCGGGTTTTTCGGCCGGGGACGCCGTCAATGCGCTGATGACAATCAGCTACTTCACTGTTGGGGCCGTGCTTGAGGAGCAGGCCGGCGACAGCGATGCCGGCGAGCGCGGCGGCACCGTTGAACAGGCTCCGCTCTCGCCGCTGTTGCGGGCCGCGATAGACGCCTTCGACGAAGCCGGTCCGGACGCAGCGTTCGAGCAGGGACTCGCGGTGATTGTCGATGGATTGGCGAAAAGGAGGCTCGTTGTCAGGAACGTTGAAGGACCGAGAAAGGGTGACGATTGATCAGGACCGCTGCCGGAGCGCAACCCACTCACTACAGCAGAGCCATGTAGACAACATCCCCTCCCCCTTTCCACCGCGTCAGACGCCCGTAGCAGCCCGCTACGGGCTTTTTCATGCCCTGCCCTAGCGTCCAAGCCTCACGGCCGCGCTCGGCCTCTCTGGCGGCCTTCTGGCGCTCCTGCTGCGGCGTCCGCTCGTGGGCCGTGGCGCGGGTCCGCGCGCCGGCCTCGTGCGCCTGGCGCTCGCGGGCGAGGTCCAGGGCGGCCGTCTTCACGTTCTGCCTTGCGCAGATGAGATAGGGGAGCCCGCAGAATTCGGAAAAAATCGTACGCTAAGGTTTTCCGGGCATCCGTAAGGGCCGAAACTTCCCGTCTTCCAGTCTGCGGCTCTGCCGCCAGACGTAATCGCCGGTTAGGTTGATGTGCTCCCAGCCCAGCGGCGACAGGAATTGCAGCAGCTCGCCGTCCACCGGCTTGCCGGCCTCGACCAACCCCTGGGTGGCGCGTTCCAGGTACACCGTGTTCCACAGCACGATAGCCGCCGTCACCAGGTTGAGGCCGCTGGCCCGGTAGCGCTGCTGCTCGAAGGGCACTGTTGCAAATAGTCGGTGGTGATAAACTTATCATCCCCTTTTGCTGATGGAGCTGCACATGAACCCATTC
>NZ_JAPDCM010000029.1:0-9657 GCF_027706125.1 Aeromonas sp. Y318-1 | reverse complement strand
ATCAGCAACGCTGCAAAAAAACTTATATGATTCTTATATTCGCGCTATCCGTTGGGCAAGTGACCGTATCGGAGAGCAGGGGGTGATCGGTTTTGTCACTAATGGTGGCTATATCGACTCTAACTCGGCTGATGGACTTCGTAAGTGTCTGGCGGAAGAGTTCAGTAGCCTGTATTTTTTCCATCTGAGAGGGAATGCTAGAACGTCAGGAGAGGTTCGCCGCAAAGAAAAAGATAACGTTTTTGGTCAGGGAACAAGAACGCCGATTGTAATTGCTATTCTGGTAAAAAATCCGGTAGCAACACAGACGGGTCAGATTTATTTTCATGATATTGGTGATTACCTGACAAAAGAAGAAAAGCTGGAGACAATTTCCGATTTTGGCAGTATTGACGGTATTGAGAAAACGCATGGCTGGCAGAAAATCACACCAGATGTCTACAACGACTGGCTGAATCAGCGAGATGACAGTTTTTATGACTTCATTGCGATAGGTAATAAAAAGGATGAAAAAGAAAAAAGCTTTTTTCATAACTATTCAAATGGGGTCGTTACAGCAAGGGACTCTTGGGTTTATCAATACTCTAATAAAAAGTTAAGAGTTAACATTTCAGATATGATTAATTTTTACAATAACGAATTGTCTACTCTTTCTAGAGTAGGTGATTTAAATGGTAAGGATGTAGGCGACCTTATTGATAATAACCCAACAAAAATAAGTTGGACTAGAGCCCTAAAGAACGATTTAAAAAAAGGTCGTAATTTGGAATTTGATGACTTATCTATATATGTGTCGATGTATAGACCATTTATAAAATGCTGGATGTATTTTAATAGAAGACTGAATGAAATGGTTTATCAAATGCCACAGATATTTCCATTCCCAAACTCTGAAAATGTGCTGATAACATTAAATGTAAATCCAAAAAAAGGATTTTGCGTACTATTGACAGACGTCGTACCTGACTTCCACTTGTTAGGTGATGTTCAGTGCTTCCCTTTATATGTGTATGAATCCTCGGATACTGGTGTCGTAAGAAAAAATGCCATTAATAATGATGTGTTGATTGAGATAAATTCTCATTATTCGTTAAATAATATTACTAATGAGGATGTCTTTTTCTATATATATGGATTGCTTCATTCCAATGACTACAGGGCTACATATAAGGATAATATTAGTAAAGAGTTACCTCGTATTCCTTTAGTTAAAAATATTGATGATTTTTTTGTTTATTCTAATAGTGGTCGTGAACTTGCTGAATTGCATTTAAAATATGAAAAAGTTGAGCCATACAAGGCTGATATTGATACGGGATCCCTGAGCTATTCTCAGTTAGGCAAAGACGATTTTTATGTCGAGAAGATGAAGTTCGCCAAAAAAGGTGAAAAAGATACGGTCATCTATAACAATAAAATTCGCATAAAAAACATTCCAACTGAAGCCTATGACTACGTTGTGAATGGCAAGCCAGCTCTTGAATGGGTGATGGAGCGGCAAGGTGTCTCTACTCATAAAGATAGCGGTATTGTGAATGATGCTAATGACTGGGCAGTTGAAACAATGAATAACCCTAGATACCCACTAGAGCTATTCCTGAGAATTATCACTGTCAGCCTGGAAACTCAGAAAATCGTCAATAGCCTGCCTAAATTAGATATCTAATCGATAGGTGTGCAGGATGGAAAAACCATCCTGCACAATTCTGATGATTTTCATGAATCCTGTCGTTTTTAACATAATGGATCTTGCGCGCACCACCGCCACACCACTCACCGGCAAAACCCGCCGTAACGTCCAAAACACGGGGTTATCCGCCCCGAAAACAGGCTGTTTTGGTGTTGCCGACTTGTTATCAGAATCGCAGATCCGGTTTCAGTCGGTTTGCCGGCTGAAAACGCTATTTCTTCCAGAATTGCCATGATTTTTTCACCACAGGCGGCATGGTTGGTTCTGGTGTTGCTGGCAGTTTGGACTCTATCAGTAACAACGCTTGCTTGAGATCCTCGTTGCGCTTGTCTTTTTCATTGAGTAGTAGCTCTTTTTCACGCAGCAATGCCTTTACGAGCTCTACTTCAGCTTTTAAAGCATAGTTTTCATGTAGCAAATTCTGGTCAGTTAACTGCACAAATTCACCTGCCAAACGCTGCACAGTGATACCTGATTGTTCACTGCCAACTTGCTGACCAGTGAATGAACCGAAAACACGTAGAAGCTCTGATGTGTCTAGTTTTGAAGCGCCTGCGCTATCTGTACACTTGGTCAGTTTTCCCTGCTTAATGTATGCCTGTACTGTTGTGCGGCTTTTTCCCGTTAGTCTTGCTGCTTCACTTATTGATACTAAAGCCATAGATACCTCAGATTCGTCCGTACTTGGCTAAAATTTTCTCTAGCGTGGTTCGTTGTTTTTGAGTCAGCCATGTAAATGAGCCGTTGAGATCATACTTACTCTGCATGTCACTCAGGAATTTAGCTTCAAATCCAGTAAGTTGTATTTTCGCAGTTAAAGCATCATGCAATGTTGTTTTTAGCCCCTCATGCAGACGATTTTCAGGCGTTAAACGGATTGACTTATCTTCTTTTTTTGATATTGGATCTTTTGCTAGCTCAGTCACAAGGTCAATTTGTTTATCCAGTTCAACTTGAAAGATCAGCGTATCAGCAGGACGACCGCGCTTATCAATAGATAGTTTTATATTGCTATATGTATTTAAATCTTTTGAGATTGGTTTTAAAACCCAATGGTTTAGTAATTTATATTCCGGGTAGCTTTTTTCTAACATTAGCATGAATTTAAAATCATCAATACTTATTGAAATATTGGCTTTATGTGTTTTTCTTTGTGTTAGTTCTTTTAGCAGCCATTCATAAATGCGCATTGAGTATTTGTTTTCAAAAGACTTAACGTGCTCGAGGTTGTATTTAATGAATCTCTTTAGGTGAAATAGCAATGGGATTATGTATTTACTAAATACTAAAGTTACTTCTTGTGTTTCCCTATTGAACTCTGCATATTCAGCCCAATTAAAAACACGCATAGATACAGCACCTGTTGGATATATTAACTCAATAGACCGCTTAAATAATTCTCGTGTTGATGTATTTAATCGTCCCCACGCATTCTCATAACTTATCCCCATAAATGAAGCATATTCTGAGCATGAAAATTTAACCGTTCGTTCAGTTTCATCTGGTGTTTCTAATGTGGGGTTTAGCTTTGCAACACAAAACAGGATTAGTTTCGTTTCGTGTTCTGTTAGGTCATAACGACTAACCGCAAGCTCATTTGCTTTGAATACTACCAATTCAGCCATGACTAAAACCATTGGTTGTGATTTTAAAATAACATAACCCTTGGTATTGGTTATGTCAATTACACTGGCATAACCTTTTGTGTGGTTGTGTGGATTACCTAATTTTCACTTAACCTTTTGGCGGAAGATGCTAATTTTTGCTTAACCTTTCCTAATTTTTGCTTAACCTTTCATGTTTTTTTTTGTTTTATAACAACAGCTTAAAATCTATAGAATAAAGAAAGAATAGAAAAGATAAAAAAGAATAGATCATGGCCTTGTGGATAACTGCACGCCTGAGTCAGTTGATCGATATGATAAAAGGATGTCGCAAACGCTGTTTGCTCCTCTTCAAAACAGACCTTAAACCCCCAAAATACTGAGATAGCACCCTCGCAAGCTCGGGCAACTCGCTGAACATTTCTTTTGTCTCCGACCATCCGGCTCCTGAATCGCTGTTCATTCTGTGAAAATCAGTTCGCTTCGCTCACAGCTCTGGCAGGGAATGGGGCTAGATGTCACTACAGCCGCTTTTCATGGGTTCATACGAGGAAATCCACTCATGAAACAAGAAAAGCCCGTCACGGGCTTCTCAGGGCGTTTTATGGCGGGTCTGCTATGTGGTGCTATCTGACTTTTTGCTGTTCAGCAGTTCCTGCCCTCTGATTTTCCAGTCTGACCACTTCGGATTATCCCGTGACAGGTCATTCAGACTGGCTAATGCACCCAGTAAGGCAGCGGTATCATCAACAGGCTTACCCGTCTTACTGTCAACCAGACCCGCCAGGATAAGCAATCCGGCAGACTGGTACAGAGCATGGTCACGGGCTTTACGGGCGGCTCTGGCTTCGGCTCGCTTTTCTGCCTGTATCAGGTTCATGACTTTCGCTCTGGCTTCCTGCGCTTTCTCTGCTGCCTGTTCAGCCTTCATCAGCAGGGACAGCGTTTTGATATCCTGTGCTGTTTTATCTGCTTTATCCGTCAGTATCAGCATAAGTTTCTGTTGCTCATTCGGCGACTTTAAGCCGCGAATGTACTGCACTCTGTCTGCTGCCCATTGTCCCTGCTTTTCGCTTTTATTCATGCCCGTTTATCCTCTGAATGTTAACGGGATAATTATGCTCAATGGTGGCAGCTAAGGTCAAATTCCACTACAATCCCTGATAACTTTTTATTATCAGGGCGCACTTAGACGTTTCTTCACTTCGTTCAGAAACGGTGCGCGCCTTCAGCGGGATAAAACACGATGGCATCCTATCATCTCAGCGTAAAAACCGGCGGAAAAGGCAGTGCCTCTCCTCATGCCGATTATATTGCGCGTGAGGGAAAGTATGCCCGTGAAAAAGACTCCGACCTTGAGCACAAGGAGTCCGGCAATATGCCGGCGTGGGCAGCGCATAAACCGTCCGAGTTCTGGAAAGCCGCTGACACGTCTGAACGTGCCAACGGCTGTACCTACCGTGAAATCGAGATTGCCCTGCCGCGTGAGTTAAAACCCGAACAACGTCTTGAGCTTGTCCGCGATTTTGTCCAACAGGAAATTGGCGACCGCCATGCCTATCAGTTCGCTATCCATAATCCGAAAGCAGCGATAGCCGGTGGCGAGCAGCCCCACGCCCATATCATGTTCTCTGAACGCATTAATGACGGTATTCACCGTGACCCTGAGCAGTATTTTAAACGGGCTAACACCAAAGAGCCGGAGCGCGGTGGCGCAAAAAAGGCACGTTTCGGGGAAACACCGACCGAACGCAAAGAATACCTTGTTGCCCAGAGGGAACGCTGGGCTGACCTCCAGAATAAGCACCTTGAACGGTATCAGCACGCTGACCGGGTTGATTCCCGTTCCCTGAAGGCGCAGGGCATTGACCGTGAGCCTGAGCGGCATCTGGGCGCGGGTCAGGTTCAGCGATTCGATACTGAGCAGCTACAGGCCATTCTTGAGCGCAGGGAGGCTGAAAGGCAGGTGCAGCAGTCCCGTGATGAACGTGACAGCGTAATTGACGTGACTACCTCGTTACGGGAAGCCCTCAGCGAGAGGGATACTCTGACGCTAAAACAGGAGCTGAAGTCAGAGCCTGAGCAGGAATCCCATTCCGGCAGAACGTTTGATTTTGAAAAAGAGCCTGACAAGCTGAACGCACTGGTCAGTGATGCCATGAAGGATATACAGGAAGAAATCGATCTTCAGTCCCTTGTTAACGATGCGATGGCGGAGTTCCAGGGGATACATCAGGAGATGGAAAGGCAGAGAGAGCGCGAACGTCTGGCGGAAAAACAGCGTCAGCAGGAGAAAGAACGACAGCGACTCGCCGAACAGATACGACAGAAGCCGGATAAAGGCTGGTCATTCTCACGATAGACAGGATTTTGTATGAGCGACGAAATTAAACAAATTGCCGCCCTTATCGGGCATCATCAGGCGCTGGAAAAGCGTGTTATCTCTCTGACTGAGCAGTTTCAGGCCGCCTCATCACAATTACAGCAGCAAAGTGAAACGCTGAGCAGGGTCATTCGTGAGCTGGACAGCGCGTCCGGTAATATGACTGACACCGTCAGGAAATCGGTGAGTTCCGCGCTCACTCAGGTTGAGAAAGAACTGAAACAAGCCGGATTAGCACAGCAGAAACCGGCGACAGAAGCGCTGAATCAGGCTGCCGATACGGCGAAAGCGATGATCCATGAAATGCGTCGTGAGATGTCACGCTATACGTGGAAATCCGCGATTTATCTTGTACTGACGATATTCTTCGTCCTGGCTTCCTGCGTGACGGCATTTACGTGGTTTATGAATGACGGGTATAGCCAGATTGCTGAAATGCAGAGGATGGAAGCGGTCTGGCAAAAGAAAGCCCCGCTGGCTGACATATCGCGCTGTGACGGAAAGCCCTGCGTTAAGGTGGACACTCGCACTACGTATGGTGATAAAGAGAATACCTGGATGATTATTAAGAAATAACATCATAGAGCACAGAACGCTGTGCGTCGATCTCCGGCGGAGAAAGCATTAATTAAACGTGTCGGGGGGATCTGATAACCCCAGCAAATAAAGGACATTAAGGATATCAACGATGAATGCACTTTCTGCATTGCTGACAAAAATTGAACAGGCTTCACCAACACAGCGGGACAAAGGTACAACCTTTGAAAACCTTTGTGTGCAGTATTTCCTCCATGAACCTAAATATGCCGAGCTGTACAGTGACGTGCTGAGCTATGGCGGATGGGTTTCTCAGTACGGTGAAACCGTTGGGATCACGAAGAAAAAAGATGATGGCATTGATTTGGTCGCCGTAACTAAAACGGGTGAATTTCATGCCATTCAGTGTAAAAACTACAATCAGACGAAAATTGCCAAAAAGGATATTGATAGTTTTCTGGCTGCCTCCGATAAAACGTATTTTACGCTCCGCTATATCGTTGCCTCTACGGATAACTGGACGGAGGAAGCTAAAAATATGCTGCGGGACAAGGCCGTTCCTGTCACTGCGTTAAGCCTGACAGACCTTGAGCAAAGCGCACTGGACTGGTCACAATTCGATTTTGATCCGGCATACAAGCCGGTGATGAAAGCCAAAAAGCAACTCCGGCCTCATCAGACTCCCGCGCTTGAAGCCGTTAAAAGAGGGCTGGCGACTGCCGATCGGGGCAAGCTCATTATGGCGTGCGGCACAGGAAAAACCTTCACCTCTCTGCGTATTGCTGAAGCCGTTGCCGGAAGAGGTAAAACCGTACTGTTCCTTGTGCCAAGTTTGGCACTGTTGAGTCAGACGCTGGATGAATGGACGCAGGATACGCTGATAGACCTGAGATGTTTTGCGGTCTGCTCTGACAGTGATGTGGGTAAGAAAAACCATGATGATAATGTTGTTGTCGGTATCAGCGACCTGAAATATCCGGCGACCACGAATGCTAGCAGCCTCGTCAAAGCGTTTAATCAGCCGGATATTTTCGGCAGTGATAAGCCGCCTTATATGAACGTGGTGTTTTCTACCTACCACTCTGTTGAGGTCATCCATCAGGCGCAAAAACTGGGTTTTCCTGCATTTGATTTCATCATTTGTGATGAAGCTCACCGGACCACAGGTGCGACCTTTGAAGGGGATGATGAGTCCGCCTTTGTTCGTATTCACGACAACGCCTATATCGCCGGTCAAAAACGCCTGTACATGACCGCGACTCCGCGCATTTTTGGAGATGATGCGAAAGAGACTGAGGGAGTTACCCTATGCTCAATGGATGACAAAAGTCTTTATGGGGATGATTTGTATGTCATTACCTTCTCTAAAGCCGTCCAGTTGGGCATTTTGTGTGATTACAAAGTTATTGTGCTTGCCGTGGAAGAAAAGCATGTCAGCCGCCGCATTCAGTCTCTGCTGAAGGATGAAAATAATCAGCTCAAAGTCGATGATGCGGCCAAGATTGTGGGTTGCTGGAAAGCACTGGCAAAGCAGGGACTGGCGGGGGCAGATGGCGTTCACCCTGATGCGATGAAACGGGCTGTTGCGTTCTGTCAGGTGATAGAAAAAGACTTTCGCGGAAAGACGCATAAGGTCAGTTCTAAACTGATCACGGAAATGTTCGGAGCAGTGGTTGAGGCTTATCAGGCATCCGAGATCGAACTTCTCAGGGAAACCGCACCGGATAAGGCGATTGATCCATCATTAAAACTTCAGTGTCAGGTGAAGCACGTTGACGGCAGCATGAATGCCACTGAGAAAAAATCCAAAATTGAATGGCTGAAAGCGGACACGGATGAAAATGTCTGCCGGATATTGTCTAACGTCCGTTGTTTATCTGAAGGCGTGGATGTGCCTTCTCTGGATGCGGTGTTGTTTTTAACGCCGAGAAGCTCTCAGGTGGATGTGGTGCAGTCTGTCGGACGTGTGATGCGGCGTGCTGAAGGTAAGGAGCTGGGCTACGTCATTCTGCCGGTTGTCATTCCCGCCGGAGAAGAGCCGGAGAATGCGTTGAACAATAATCAGGCTTACCGTGTTGTCTGGCAGGTGCTGAATGCACTCAGGGCGCATGATGACCGCTTTGATGCCATGATCAACAAGCTGGAGTTTAACGGTAAAGATACCGGCAGAATGGAAGTGATCGCGGTAGCCGATAAAGTGGTGAAGAAAACCAAACGGCAGACGAAAAAATCTGAGATAGCAGGAAAAGCGCGTAAAAGCAGTGGCATTGGTTCAGCCGTGAGTCCCGCTCCTGAGCAGTTTGATATTGAATTTTCCGTTGGTGAGATTGAGCGCGCCCTGTACGCAAAAATCGTTAAAAAATGCGGTAACCGGCATCACTGGGAAGACTGGGCGAACGATATTGCTAAAATTGCCCGCACACATATCGACCGCATTCACGGCATTCTCGAAAATCCGGGGAATAAAATAGAAATCAGTGCCTTCAGGGCATTTGCAGATGAACTGCGTGATGACCTGAATAACAGTGTTTCCGATGATGAAATCATTGAAATGCTGGCTCAGCACCTGATAACCAAGCCGGTTTTTGATGCCCTGTTTGCGGATTACAATTTTACCGACCATAACCCGATGAGTATGGCGATGCAGAACGTGCTTAACACGTTGCAGGAGCATCATCTCGAAAAAGAAGCCAGCACGCTGAACAGCTTCTATGAGTCGGTAAAAATGCGTGCGGACGGCATTACCACCGCAGAAGGTAAGCAGCAGATTATCGTACAGTTGTACGATAAGTTTTTCAGAAACGCGTTCCCGAGAATGACGGAGCGTCTGGGCATTGTGTATACGCCTGTTGAGGTGGTTGATTTTATTATTCACAGCGTGAATGACGTGCTGAAACAGGAGTTCGGACAAACACTCGCCGACAAAGGTGTGCATATTCTTGACCCATTCACCGGAACCGGTACGTTTATCACCCGCCTGCTGCAAAGTGGTCTTATCCCGTCAGATAAACTGGCTTACAAGTTTAAAAATGAAATCCATGCCAACGAAATCGTCTTGTTAGCCTATTACATTGCCGCCATTAATATTGAGGCGGTGTATCACAGCATCACGGAAGAATCAGAGTACACGCCATTTGAAGGGATTTGTCTGACTGACACCTTTGAAATGTATGAGAAAGATGACCTGGTCAGTGAGGTTTTGGTTGATAACAGTGAACGCCGTAAGCGGCAGAAGGCACTGGATATTCGGGTGATTATCGGAAATCCACCTTATTCAGCGGGTCAGAGATCAGAGAATGATAATAATCAGAATATTAGCTACCCTCATCTGGATAAGAGGATATCCGATACGTATGCAGCGTATTCATCAGCAACGCTGCAAAAAAACTTATATGATTCTTATATTCGCGCTATCCGTTGGGCAAGTGACCGTATCGGAGAGC
>NZ_JAPDCM010000028.1:0-11894 GCF_027706125.1 Aeromonas sp. Y318-1 | reverse complement strand
ATTGAACTGTCAGGAGCTGGCTGCACAACAGCCATTACGCCCAATCAACTGGTGCAGTCGTCTTCTGAAAATGACATCCATGCCCAGCCCGTGCGCGAGCTGGATCACCGCCCGCACGATAGTTTGGTCACGGGCATCATCCGGGAGCCTGGCGACAAAGGATTGGTCGATTTTCAATGTGGTGATGGGGCAGCATTTCAGATGTTGCAGGCAGGAATAGCCGGTGCCGAAGTCGTCGGCGGCGAAGCGCACGCCGATGGCGCGCAAGGCGTCGAAACTGGCGAACAGGGCTGGATTGCCGAATGCGACCGATTCGGTCAGTTCGATCTCCAGAAGCTCGGCGGGCAGGGCCATATCGGCCAGCACCCGCTTTACCTCGTCGTCGAACGTTGGCCCAACCTGGCTGGCGGACACATTGATGGCAAGACGGAACGGTTGCCATGCCGGTCCTTGCCACTTGTGCATCTGGCGACAGGCCTCGCCCAGCACCCACGCGCCTATTTCCGGCATCAGGCCGAACGACTCGGCCAGCGGCAGGAACTGGCCGGGCGGCAACAGGCCAAGCCTCGGATGCCGCCAGCGCATCAACGCTTCCGCGCCAGCGATCCGGTGATCGCGCAGATCGACCAGCGGCTGGTAATGCAGGTCAAGCTGTCCGCGCGCCGCCGCCTGCGCCAACTCGGCCGCCGTCCATCCGGCGGGCTGCGAACTCGTCATGATCCGCCCCGGAAGGCGCGCAGCAGCCGCGTTACGGCCAGAACGAACAAGCCGGTCAGCGCGAGCGCGGCAACACCCCAATGCTCGCCAAGGAAGGCACCGGCGGTCGTCCCGGCCAGCACGGCGGCGAGAATCGGCAGATGGCAGGGGCAGGTCAACACGGCCAGCGCACCCCACAGGTAGCCGGAAACGGGTTGGCGCGTCTCGGGCGGCAGTTTGTCAGGGGCGTTCACGGCAATGCCTCCTCGTGCGCCCGCTCGGCTGGCATGGAGGCCAGTTGCGCGTCCAGATGGGCCAACGCCGCGCGCCGCCGCTCGACCAACTGGCGCAGCACGGCAAGCTGCGCTGCGGCTTGTGCGCCGTCCGCTGCGTCGAGCGCACGGCACAGCCGCGCCAGGGCATCCAGGCCGATACCCGCCTCGAAGGCCGCGCGCACGAAGCACAGCCGTTGCAAGGCCGCATCGTCGAACACGCCGTAGCCGCCCGTGGTGCAGGCCACCGGCCGTAACAAGCCGCGCACCAGGTAGTCGCGCACGATATGTACGCTCACCCCAGCGTTATGGGCCAGTTGCGATACCGTGTAGGCGCTCATCGCACACCTCCTTGTCCTCACCCGGCGCAGCAGGAAAGCTGCTTCACATCCTTGTTGAAGGTCTGCGCCGCGAGCTTCAACCCTTCGACCATCGTCAGGTAGGGGAACAACTGGTCGGCCAGTTCCTGCACCGTCATCCGGTTGCGAATCGCCAGTGCGGCCGTCTGGATCAGTTCGCCCGCTTCCGGGGCCACTGCCTGCACGCCGATCAGTCGTCCGCTGCCTTCTTCAACCACCAGTTTGATGAAGCCGCGCGTGTCGAAGTTGGCGAGCGCGCGCGGCACGTTGTCCAGCGTTAGCGTGCGACTATCAGTTTTGATGCCGTCATGGTGCGCTTCCGCCTCGCTGTAGCCTACGGTCGCCACTTGCGGGTCGGTGAACACCACGGCCGGCATCGCGGTCAGGTTCAGGGCCGCGTCACCGCCGGTCATGTTGATCGCGGCGCGAGTGCCGGCCGCTGCCGCCACATAGACGAACTGCGGCTGGTCGGTGCAGTCGCCTGCGGCGTAGATGTGTTCCACGCTTGTACGCATGCCGGGGTCGATGACGATAGCGCCTTGCGGGGTGAGCGTGACGCCCGTCGCATCCAGTGCCAGCTTGCGTGTGTTGGGCGCGCGGCCGGTGGCGACCAGCAGCTTGTCGGCGCGCAGTTCGCCGTGCGCCGTGGTGAGCACGAATTCGCCGTCCCCTTCACCATTGATATACGCGACCTGGCTGGCCTGGGTGTGTTCCCTCACCTCGATGCCCTCCATGCGGAATGCGGCCGTGACGGCTTCGCCTATAGCTGGGTCTTCGCGGAAGAACAGCGTGCTGCGAGCCAGGATCGTCACCTTCGCTCCGAGTCGGGCGAACGCCTGCGCCAGCTCCAGCGCCACCACTGATGAGCCAATCACGGCCAGGCGCTTAGGAATCGTCTCGCTGACCAGCGCTTCAGTGGAAGTCCAGTACGGAGTGTCTTTCAGGCCGGGAATCGGCGGCACGGCCGGGCTCGCGCCGGTGGCGATCAGGCAGCGGTCGAATGCCACCACGCGCTCGCCGCCGTCGTTGAGTTGCACGATCAGGTTGCGATTGTCCTTAAAGCGGGCGGAGCCGTGCAGCACAGTGATCGCCGGATTGCCCTCCAAGATGCCTTCGTACTTGGCGTGGCGCAGTTCATCGACGCGGGCCTGCTGCTGGGCCAGCAGCGCCGTGCGCTGGATGGTCGGCGTGGTAGCGGCGATGCCGCCATCGAACGGGCTTTCCCGGCGCAGATGGGCGATATGGGCGGCGCGGATCATGATCTTGGACGGCACACAACCGACATTGACGCAGGTGCCGCCGATGGTGCCGCGCTCGATCAGCGTGACACGTGCGCCTTGCTCGACGGCCTTCAGCGCCGCTGCCATCGCGGCCCCGCCGCTGCCGATGACGGCGATATGCAATGCGCCGCTGCTACCCGTCTTGTCGTTTCTGCCCAGCAGATCGCGCATCTTGTCGAGCAATCCGCCCGGCGTCGAAACTGAGGGGGCATCGGCCAGCGTGGCCCGATAACCGAGTCCAGCTACAGCGGCCGTCAGCGCGTCGGGTGACGTGCCGACCTCAATGGCGAGCTTGGCGCTGCCCTTGGCGTAGGAGACATCCGCTGATTGCACGCCGGGCACTTTCTCCAGGGCGTCCTTGACATGCACTGCGCACGAGTCGCAAGTCATGCCGGTGATTTTGAGAGTGCTCATACCATCGTTCCTTATTCGTGTGGGCCGCCGTGTCGCACGGTCAGCCGTCTTTCACAAGCGCTTGGCGGGGAGTTCGCAGCCGTCCAGTCCGCAACGGCGATGCGCCGGCGACACGAAGTCCCAGATCGACACCCCAATCATCAAGGCCAGGCCGACGTACATCAGGTTCGCCGTCCACCAGTTGCCGAGCAGCCAGACCGTGGCCGCAAACACGATGGCCGGGCCGATCATGCCGAGCAGACTGCGCAGCCATTGCCGATGACTGAACCAACCCAGCGCGTTCGCCAGGAAGGCCAGCGCGGCAAACAGCGGCAGCAGGCGGCTGATGAACAGTCCCTCGTACTGGCTCAAGAAGCCCAGCCCGATGGCCGCGCCGAAGCTGGCGAGGGCTGGAAAGCAGGCGGCGCAGCCCATCGCGGAAACGACGCTGCCGAGCGCGCCGGTTTTATCGGCAATGCGTGTCATCAGTCCCATGAAGCGGCTCTCGCTGTTGTCGTTGGCTTGCTGGCTCACTGCTTGACGCTGGACGGATAGCCGGCGTCTGCGGTGGCCTTGGTCAGCTTCTGTACGCTGGCCTTGGTGTCGTCAAAAGTGACGACGGCCTCGCGCTTCTCGAAGCCCACATCGACCTTGCTCACGCCTTCGACCTTGGAGAGCGCTTTCTTGACTGTGATCGGGCAGGCGGCGCAAGTCATGCCGGGAACCGCTAGCGTGACGGTCTGGGTAGCGGCCCACACCGGGGCAACAGCGGCGGCGAGGGCAAGGGAGGCAAACAGTTTCTTCATGATGAACTCCTGGTTAATAGAAAAATGGAACGACATAGGGAAATCCAAGCGCGACCAGGACCAGCACGGCCACGATCCAGAAAATCAGCTTGTAGGTGGCGCGCACCTGCGGAATCGCGCAGACCTCACCTGGCTTGCATGCCTGCACGGGCCGGTAAATCCGCTTCCAGGCGAAGAACAGCGCCACTAGCGCCGCGCCGATGAACAACGGTCGATAGGGTTCCAGCACCGTCAGGTTGCCGATCCAAGCACCGGAGAAGCCCAGGGCGACCAGTACTAGCGGCCCCAGGCAGCAGGTCGATGCAAGAATGGCGGCCAGCCCGCCGGCGAAGAGCGCACCGCGCCCGTTTTGTGGTTCAGACATACGTTGGCCCTTTTGAATTTGGATTGGATAGCGTAACCTTACTTCCGTACTCATGTACGGAGTCAAGCGATATGGAAAATAATTTGGAAAACCTGACCATTGGCGTTTTTGCCAAGGCGGCCGGGGTCAACGTGGAGACAATCCGCTTCTATCAGCGCAAGGGCCTGTTGCGGGAACCGGACAAGCCTTACGGCAGCATCCGCCGCTATGGGGAGGCGGACGTGGTTCGGGTGAAATTCGTGAAATCGGCACAGCGGCTGGGGTTCAGTCTGGACGAGATTGCCGAGCTGTTGCGGCTCGACGATGGCACCCACTGCGAGGAGGCCAGCAGCCTGGCCGAACACAAGCTCAAGGACGTGCGCGAGAAGATGGCCGACTTGGCGCGCATGGAAACCGTGCTGTCTGAACTCGTGTGCGCCTGCCATGCACGAAAGGGGAATGTTTCCTGCCCGTTGATCGCGTCACTACAGGGCGAAGCAGGCCTGGCAAGGTCAGCTATGCCTTAGCGTGCTTTATTCCGTTTTCTGAGGTGCCCCCTAATAGTGTTCTTCCATTTCGGTAAAAATCCCTACCATGGATTCCCACTCGTCCGGGGGGTAATGACTCCAACTTATTGATAGTGTTTTATGTTCAGATAAGGGGTCTGACGCTCAGTGGAACGAAAACTCACGTTAAGGGATTTTGGTCATGAGATTATCAAAAAGGATCTTCACCTAGATCCTTTTAAATTAAAAATGAAGTTTTAAATCAATCTAAAGTATATATGAGTAAACTTGGTCTGACAGTTACCAATGCTTAATCAGTGAGGCACCTATCTCAGCGATCTGTCTATTTCGTTCATCCATAGTTGCCTGACTCCCCGTCGTGTAGATAACTACGATACGGGAGGGCTTACCATCTGGCCCCAGTGCTGCAATGATACCGCGAGACCCACGCTCACCGGCTCCAGATTTATCAGCAATAAACCAGCCAGCCGGAAGGGCCGAGCGCAGAAGTGGTCCTGCAACTTTATCCGCCTCCATCCAGTCTATTAATTGTTGCCGGGAAGCTAGAGTAAGTAGTTCGCCAGTTAATAGTTTGCGCAACGTTGTTGCCATTGCTGCAGGCATCGTGGTGTCACGCTCGTCGTTTGGTATGGCTTCATTCAGCTCCGGTTCCCAACGATCAAGGCGAGTTACATGATCCCCCATGTTGTGCAAAAAAGCGGTTAGCTCCTTCGGTCCTCCGATCGTTGTCAGAAGTAAGTTGGCAGCAGTGTTATCACTCATGGTTATGGCAGCACTGCATAATTCTCTTACTGTCATGCCATCCGTAAGATGCTTTTCTGTGACTGGTGAGTACTCAACCAAGTCATTCTGAGAATAGTGTATGCGGCGACCGAGTTGCTCTTGCCCGGCGTCAACACGGGATAATACCGCACCACATAGCAGAACTTTAAAAGTGCTCATCATTGGAAAACGTTCTTCGGGGCGAAAACTCTCAAGGATCTTACCGCTGTTGAGATCCAGTTCGATGTAACCCACTCGTGCACCCAACTGATCTTCAGCATCTTTTACTTTCACCAGCGTTTCTGGGTGAGCAAAAACAGGAAGGCAAAATGCCGCAAAAAAGGGAATAAGGGCGACACGAAAATGTTGAATACTCATACTCTTCCTTTTTCAATATTATTGAAGCATTTACCAGGGTTATTGTCTCATGAGCGGATACATATTTGAATGTATTTAGAAAAATAAACAAATAGGGGTTCCGCGCACATTTCCCCGAAAAGTGCCACCTGACGTCTAAGAAACCATTATTATCATGACATTAACCTATAAAAATAGGCGTATCACGAGGCCTGTGGGAGGAAAATAAAGTGTCATCCTAACTACAGGACCCTGCAACGTAGCAATTCCTGCAAAAATCCATTTAAAACAATGACTTATTTCAATTCTGCCATCTGCAAGCGTTTTGTGGGGATGGAGGCCGGAATCATTAAAGTATCATCCTAATTTTCGCTCAACCTTGGAAAATGCTGAGAATCGTAAAAATAAAGTTTCATCCTTTCCGCTACTAGTTCAAGGCTTTCTTCCGGCCGCCGGCAACAACGCTGCTTGGCTGAGGCGATCCACTTGCGCTACCGCTCACTGATCAGATCGAACTTGAACTCGACGAGCAGCCAACCATCAGGCCGAGCGTGATCGCCAAAAAAAACGGATCATGCGAAATCCTTCGTTGAGTTTGGCGCGGGTTTTAGCAAATCAGCTGGCCCGCGATCCGGTTGAGAGTGATCCGAAGCGGTCCTTGACGACCGGCACAAATCGGCCGATTCTGTTGAAAAAGTAGCTTTAGCGGCAGCCTGCCGATCAGGTGTGCCTGCTGTCGAAGTGGCTGCAAGCCACTTCAAGTTGCCTTCCGGCGTTTCACTGAGCGTCCTTGCTCAGGTTTAAGGGTTAATTTGAGGGTTTCTGCTCGTAGCAGGCATACCTATCCCGTCAGCGGTGGCCCTTGAGGCAAAAGCTTGGCCATGCGGCGCAGGTTCTGCACCATCGCAGCCAAGGTGAATTCGTCAGTGGCACCCGTTAGGCCACGCAGTCGTAAACGGTCGAGTTTCATGATCCGTTTGAGGTGGGCGAAAAGCATCTCCACCTTCTTTCGTTCGCAGCGAGAGACGAGGTACTCCGGTGTCTTGGCGATGCGTCGAGCCACGTCGCGGGCAGCCTCATGGATGCTGCGGACGATCTTCCGATTCGGCGTGTTGGGGCAGCATTTCGCTTTCAACGGGCAGGTGGCGCAGTCGGTTTGGCTGGAGCGGTAAATGACGGTTTTGGCCTTAGTTACCCGCGACCTTTGCTGGGTGAAGGCGCGCCATTCACTGCGTAGCGGTTTGCCGGCTGGGCAGCGATATTCATTGGCGTCCTGACTCCAGTGAAAGTCGTTACTGGAGAGGCTGTCGTCCTTGCGCTCGGTCTTGTCCCACACCGGCACATGCGGTTCGATGTCCTTTTCTTCGACCATCCAGGCCAGCATCGGGGCGGTGCCATAAGCGGTATCGCCGATAAGGCGTTCCGGTGTGAGATCGAACTGCGCCTCGACACGCTCGACCATCGTCCTAGTCGAATCGACTTCGGCGGTACGGTGCGCCGGGGTAGCTTCCACGTCCATGATCACACCGTGCTCAGTGTCGATCAGGTAATTCGTGGAGTAGGCAAAAAAGGCCGGGCCACCTGGCGCTGCTGTCCAACGGGACTGAGGATCAGTGAGCGAAATTTTCTTGGGAAGAGCCTCAGCCAGCGCCTCTTCATCAAGGGCTTCGAGGTACTCGCGCACTGCGCGGCTGCTGAGCTTTGGATCGTTCCAATCGACCTCATCTCCCGCCACCCCACGTTGCCGGCTGGCATCCGCCTTAATGATGCTGGCGTCGACGGCGAAACCTTCACCCTTGACTAGGCCGGCTGCCATGCAGCGCCGCAGCACCTCATTGAATAACCAGCGGAATAGATCGCTGTCACGAAAACGCCCATGGCGATTCTTCGAGAAGGTCGAGTGATTGGGGACTTCGTCTTCCAGACCCAACCGGCAGAACCAGCGATAGGCCAGGTTCAGGTGCACCTCTTCGCACAATCGCCGCTCGGAACGAATGCCATAGCAGTAGCCGACGACCAGCATGCGCACCATCAACTCCGGGTCAATCGAGGGACGCCCGATGGGGCTATAGAAATCTGCCAGGTAGGCACGTAGATCACTGAGATCCAAGCACTGGTCGATGCTGCGCAGGAGATGTTGGGCCGGGAC
Source organism: Aeromonas sp. Y318-1 (assembly GCF_027706125.1). Classification (NCBI taxonomy): domain Bacteria; kingdom Pseudomonadati; phylum Pseudomonadota; class Gammaproteobacteria; order Aeromonadales; family Aeromonadaceae; genus Aeromonas; species Aeromonas sp. Y318-1. The sequence goes on along the minus strand of NZ_JAPDCM010000028.1, from coordinate 3,950 downwards.
GTGATCTTCCAGATTGAACGAGTAGAACAGGCGCTGCTGTCCTCCCGGTAACTGTCCCATCATGCTGTTCGCCCCCACGCTCGCTGACAAAGCAATTTTGCCAACGGCATGGGGAGGCCGCTACTTTTTCAACAGAATCGGCCGCACACAGCCATTCGGCTCAACAGAACCCTGCCTTTACCCCACCAAACTCCGGAAACTCGCCCGGTAGTCCGTCGGCTTGAGATGCACATGTTGGCTGAGGTCGCCGGGTAGCGTGAACAGGCGCGGACCGTCCCGAAACTGGAACACGCGATACAGATGGAATTGATCGCCCGCCTCCTTGGAGAATTCGAGTTCGTTGTGGCTGACCAAGAAAGACGAGCCTACCCCGCCATTGGTGGTTTTCACCTCGATGAAGCGCTCATGGGCGTCCTCTTCGAACGACAGGATGTCGAACCCCGCACCGTCTCCCTGGGTGTCGGACACCCAATCCAGCCGCTGAAAAAGCTCTGGGTGGCCGAGCTCGGTCAGGCGTTGCTGTTCGTAGCCAATCACCCACTGCTCCCCTGCCCGGCCCAGCTTGCGGTTGGCTTCATCGCGAGCGGCATAATCGAACTTTCGCGGTAGGCGTTGCCGTAGAGATGCCGGGGTACGCACAAGCACTTCACGGGCGGGTGGTTCTACCAAAGCCGCTCGGTAGGTTTTGTCACCCGGAAGTTTTACCTCCTCCAGGGCATCGACAAGAGCGCCGACCGTCTGCTGATGTTCCAGAACGTAGGCGTGTACGGATTTACGCAGCAGCAGTTGGCTGTTGCCGCGTGGCTTGTAGCCGTTGATATAGGGCAGGCCCAGGGCATCGAGTACGGCGCTAATGTTCTGGTGCTTGAGCTCGACTGAAGACTTGCTGCGACCGTTCAGCAGTTGGCGCAGTGCCTGGTTGTGCTCGGACTTGTGGTACGGCTCCCCAGCCGCCTCGGCACGCAGCATGTCGAAATAGTCTTCGACCGTGGCCAGGACCTCTTCTTCGGACCAGTCTTCGCCGATGCGAATGATGCGAAACCCGAGCCGCGTCAGCGCCGGAACGACGGTCGTCTCGCCACCGGAGAAGCTGTCAGCAGTGAGCGGGCCCTGCTCGGGAAATTGCTTGCCGAAGGCCACACCGGCGATGGCCTTGGAATCGCAATCGGTGCCGGTCTTCGGATCACGTACCAGGAAGTCGCGGGACTTGCCGTAGCCGTGGCGCGCCAGGAATTTCGTGCGGCCCAGTTGCACGAACTCATCGATGGCAGCCTGCACGGCGGCGGGGCTTCGAAGCTGGGAGAGTTGAGACACAGGGTCCTTCCTTACTGTCATGGTGTGCCGGGAACCGCCGAGCCACGAGATTATGAGTAGCCCCTGAACAGAAACGTCACGATAAAAGCCGTGAACGCCACCAGGCCCATTAAATCCCTTGCGTATTTGCAGCCCGTGCTGTCCAAACCTGTACCAGGTCCGATCAACACGCTCCAACCATTGAGGTACGAAAACACCGCCTGACCGAACAAAAAATGCGTGATAGCCGCCGCAGCCATGACGCCGGAATCGTCAGACAGGCTGTAGCTGTTGACCATTGCCCTGTACGCCTGCATCTGAAATGGCTATTGCCCTGATGGGAGCCGGCTTTTCAGCCACCGACACCAGCGATGCCGTCAATATTCTTTACCCGATAACCATGACCGTACAAGCTAACAAGGCCTGGCAAGCCAGCGGACTTAAAAAGTCTTTTTTTCTACCATCCCACAAAAAAGTTCGTGGTGGAGAAAAGATAAGCTATGCAAGGCTTTAGGAGACGTGGTTTTTCAGGATGACGAAGAACGATTCGGCGCTAGGTGCAACATAGGTGCATCGCACGAGCGCTAGGAACGGCGAAAAAAGGCGGACGTGGCGAAATCGGTAGACGCAGCAGACTTTAAAATTGGAGTGCCCGCGGGGAAATCCGCGGAGTAGAACCGCTCAAAGTCGGGGAACGCTAACGGGCAATACCCTAAGCCAATCCCGAGCCAAGCCCCTTCGGGGGAAGGTGTAGAGACTGGACGGGCGGCGCCTAAAGCCTTCGGGCAATGGCGAAGGGACAGTCCAGACCACGAACGTCATCAGACGGCGGCGAAAGTCGAGGTGGTACGAAAATCTGCTTCTCTGTGAGAGTACGGGTTCGAGTCCCGTCGTCCGCACCACAAAGCCAAACATCCCTGCGATGATCGACCTCTGGGCGTTTGGTCGTGAGCCCGCCACCCTCGCGCTACGCTTTGCGCAGGCGTCGAAGGCGATCAGGTGCGCCCATCGATTCCGTCGAGCACCATCGCTGCGAGTTCATCGCTGGTGTGTGCACCACTATCGAGAACACGGGTTGTGCATGGAAGCCGTTCCCTTGCGGCCAAGCATCGGGCGACATTCGCTAATCGCCACTCTCGAATCTCCGCATTTCGATTCGGGTCAGGATGCATGGTCTGGTTCGCGATCCGGTGACGCAATAGGTCCTCGTTGAGCGTCAGAAAGATGTGCAGCAGCTGATCGTCGATCCGCCTTACCCCGTCGAGTATCTCAGTCAGATAGTCCGGGTGCACGAGCGTCATTGGGATGATGATGTCCTGCGAGTAATTCCTTCGAATCTCCCTGACCGCCGCGATCGTAAGTCCCCTCCACAAGGGGAGATCCTGATAGTCTCCGCTCGCTGGCATGGGGACCGTTTCTTTCACCACGAACCCGATTTCCTCGGGGTCAAAGATCAGCGATTTGGAACGCCGATCGCGCAGCCGCTTAGCGAGCGTCGTCTTTCCGGCGCCGAAAGGTCCGTTGATCCAGATTATCATTGTCGACGGCCTCTAACCTGAAGGCTCGCAAGAGCGCTCGACGGCCTCGTGCGGAGGCACGATCGGAGTGGTTCCGAAATGCTTCTCAAGATAGGTGACGCCGAACGTCACGATGTCCTGCGCGTCGAACAGGTAGCACTGAGCAAAGCCCACGACACCTTCTCGATGGCGACCGAGCTTCACGTAAGCATTTGCTATAGTTTCAACCGCATCCGGCTTTCCTTCGATAGCAAAGCAATCGAGAATGCCGTTTGAATCGTAATCCGATGCCGTTTTCCAGGCGACTTCACCGTCTCTTCCAAGCATCGGCATCTCATACGTCACCCACCGTTTGTTGGGGATATCGGCAACCGCCTCGGCGTAGTGCAATGCGGTAACGGAGTTTAGCGGCGCACCCAACAGCAGGGCCTTCCCGCCAAGGCGAACGAACCGCTCGACGGGCGATCCTTCCCCCAAGGCGTGACCGAGTTCGTGAGGCTCCGTCAGCGTTTCAGCCAGCGGACCAACCGCGACCATCGATGCATCGGGGTGCGCGCTGCGCCGCGCGCCGGGGGCTTGAACCAGAAATTGATTCAGCAGGCCGAACCCACGGTAAGTCCCGGCTGTTGCGGGATCGAACGGCAGCCAGGTACGGCGGGCTTCGTCATCCAGCCGAGCGCCATTCAGAGTCTCCTCGTAGGGTGATCGGTCCCACGACGCGTATCCCATCACAGTGCCAGTCGGCCCAACCGCGGAGCGTAACGCGGCAACGACCGTCTCCGCTCCTCCTTCGACCGGACCAATCGCTTTAAGTGAGGCATGCACCATCAAGAGGTCACCGGTTTGGACTCCGAGTTTTTGAAGCGCCTCCGTTATTGCCTTCCGCGTATGCATCGCGATATCTCCTCTAAACTGCAAAACACTATACGGGGTCTGACGCTCAGTGGAACGAAAACTCACGTTAAGGGATTTTGGTCATGAGATTATCAAAAAGGATCTTCACCTAGATCCTTTTAAATTAAAAATGAAGTTTTAAATCAATCTAAAGTATATATGAGTAAACGGCACTGTTGCAAATAGTCGGTGGTGATAAACTTATCATCCCCTTTTGCTGATGGAGCTGCACATGAACCCATTCAA
>NZ_JAPDCM010000027.1:0-12969 GCF_027706125.1 Aeromonas sp. Y318-1 | reverse complement strand
TGGATACCGTGTCTCCTTTCCCGGGGAATGGCTATGGCACAGCGAAGGTGTAGCACTATTGGGATCAGTTATTTAGCCGTCATCCGCTCGGATACGCTTCCCTTGCTCACTCCCACCTTCGGCACCTGCAGCGATCTTGGCAAGCTGACGCATGATACCAACGGCTTCACATTAGCTTTGCCAGGCAACCCCGCCGAAACCTGGGTCTGGGATTCTCGTACCCTGATGCTGCACAAATAACGTCGTCACTTTTCCACACTGATAACAGGGCACCCACGAGGTGCCCTGCTTCGTTTTTATGTTTGACCACAAGGAGTTATCTTCATGTCTCGATTCACCCCAGGCGATCATCTGGTGACCGCTCGCCACGGTTATACCCACCACGGCCTCTATGTCGGGGGCGACCTCGTTATCCACTACCAGGGGCCTAATCACGGCCAACCCGGTGAGATAGTGATGACTTCTCTGGATGCGTTTTCCGATGGTAAGCCGGTCTGGTGCAAATTTTGCCCTGTTAGGCGGTATGACCGAAAGGAGAGCCTCGAACGTGCCCGCACACGGCTGGGCGAACACCGTTACGATGTGTTGTTCAGTAACTGTGAACACTTCGTGATGTGGTGCATCCACGGTATCCACCACTCGACACAGATCAGCCAAGTAGCAACCGCGGTGGCGAAAGCAGCCCTCCGTACTCAGCAGACCACCATCATTCCCCCAGCTATGACCGTGTTGAGCCGCGAGCGCACAACGTCTGATTGCATAACGCTTGCCACCTCAGCTATCACCCTGACCACTCTCGCGACATCGCCAAGCTGGGTCCCCCTGGCTACCGGCGTATTAGCCGCTCACGCAGTAAGCCGCCTCTGGTCCTGGCTCACCGACTGAGTCACTGCCGCTACCTCACACTTTCAAGGAGCACTACCATGACTATTCCCTTTCACCGGGACGGCATCAGCCTGCCTGTCAGCCAAGCACTGTTGGCTCTACTCAGCCAAGAAGCCGAACGTACCGATCTCGATCTGGGGCGCTGCACTCAGTTGACCTTCAACTTCCGTAACCCCGGTTACAGCGCCGAACAAGGTGGCGTTCACCCGGTCGAAATACGCCTGGTGCGCGGCCTTGACGACTGGCTGTTCGATTACGTTACCGACTTTAGCTATCAGGGGCTGGGCCAGGATGCGGAGCTTTGTAAAGAGCTTGATTTCAACTTCCTCGACGGCGAGCACAGCATGTTGGGCTGGGGACCACTGCGACTGGCCGAAGCGCGGGAGCTGTTCGATATCTGGCAGCGCAACTTCATCGCCTACTGCCGGCTGGAATGCTTCAGCATCACGGTCGCAGGAGATTAGGAGGTCACGATGACCCAAGAATTAGCTCTCTCCCACTACTCACGCCAGTGGCTGGGACGAGTCGCCACCAGCGCCAAGCTAACCCCCACTCGCAGTGGTCAGCGTTGGCTGCTGCACCTGACACCGGATAGCCCACCAGCCCGCACAGTCACCTTGCAAGTGCGTTGGTCTGGCGTGCAGTGGCAACTGCTCTCCCTCACCAATGCCGAGGACTGGCACACCATGAGCCAGCCCGTGGATGAAATCTGTGTGGACCCTAAGCGTCGCTGTTTCTGGCGCAGCCAGGCAGGACCCGTACCACTCTCTGAGCAGCCCCGCGTGCTGGGAAGCTTTATGAGTGACCTGCAGCGTGCCTGCATCCATCACGGCTATCGTGTGGAGAGTGACCCCTTACCCCAAGAGGAGGCACAAGATGCCAAAACAACCGGTAACCGTTGAACTTGAAGCCATCAATCGTAATGGCGAGACGCAAGTGGTTCGGGGCAGCGCCCTGCCCGTGCACGGCTACGGCGTTTACTTGCGAGCGGTAGAAGCCAGTGGATTGGCGCTGGCTACCTGGATAGCTGACTACGACACTATCGGCCAAGCCTATGAGCTGGCGGAATGGCTGAGCGTTGCGCTCGCTATCCCGCTCACCCTGCAGGTCCCCGGATTGCTGATGCCGGTGAAGCGTGCCCCTACAGCCGGAGCAGGAGCAGAAGCCGCCACCAAGACCAACTGAACTACCCTCAAAGTGAACCAACAACCGCTCAACCTTTAACCCCGACATGCTTCATGCGTGCCGGGGTTTTGTTTATTTGGAGAACCCTACATGCGTTACCACAAACTGAAAGCTGGGGAATGCCCCGGCACCTATGTCGTCACCGAACCAGTGACCGAGCAAGACCTGCTGCGCATCGCCAACCAGATTGCCCGCAAACGCCTGGCCAAAGGCACCGCTATCACCAGTACCACTGAGGCCGCCGAACGGTTACAAACCTTGCTGCAGGACCGGGAGCACGAAGTGTTTGGTGCACTGTTCCTCGACTCCCAACATCGTGTACTGGCCTTTGAGGAGCTATTTCGCGGCACTCTCGACAGTGCCAGCATCTACCCACGGGAAGTGGTCAAGCGGGCCTTGCTACTCAACTGCGGGGCCATCATCGCCGTCCATAATCACCCCAGCGGTGACCCGGAACCCAGTCAATCTGACCGGGTCTTTACCCAAGCCCTCAAAGAGGCCTTGGCGCTGGTGGATGTGCGACTGCTCGACCATCTGGTAGTCGGTGCTGAGGGCTTAGTCTCGATGGCCGAAAGAGGTCAGCTATGAGCCTTACTCCAGACAAAACCCACCTCACTGCCCTCGATATCATCCTCGAATTGCGTTGCTGGCTTGCTGACAACGTCGAGATGCAGGCCGAGCCCGCCATCGTGGCTCACCTGCCGAGCGGCTACCAACTCACCCAGAGCGATTGTGTCGAGGCCATCGATGCGCTGCTGCATCATCTGCGCCGTTAGCCAATCCAAGAAGGGACACGCACCATGCGATTACCCAATCCCTATGCCCTTGAGGAAACCCTGGGCAAGCTACGCCATGGCCTGACAACCGCCTGCAACGAGGATGCGCTGACGTTGCTGGAAAAGGCCGTCACCAAGGCCCGTGACGACGAGGGTTATGCCAAGCAGTTTGAAGAGACCTTGCTGCGGGGATCCACCATCGAGATCCGCGAGTGCCTCAGTTGTTTTGGCGACTACTTCGAATGCTCCAGCGACACACCGCCCTATTACCCGCACCACGACGCCGTCAACGGCATTGATTGTGCGCTCTACGCCATCCTGTTCGATGCGGCTTACCAAGACGCAGCGCGGGCACAGCAATAACATGCTTGACGATCGCCGAATAACATGCATACCGATCACATTTCCACCAGATAACCTGGATCATCAAACCAGGATCATCAGGTCCAACACCATGATCCGGATATCCCGACACAACCCCCAAGGCCACCTCACCAAGGTGGCCTTGTTCATTTCAAGGATTCATCCACATGTCTGCTTTTATGATCGACCGCAAGGATTACCTGGCCTTTGCCGTGCAGTTGCACCGCTTTTGCAACGCACCCATGCCACCGCACTACATCCTTGAGTTGCTGCGCACCCTCTGGTGGAACTCGCCAATGGATGTCACCAGTACCTGGACGTGGCGGGTAGACCGGCTGGTACGGCTGATGATGCTCGCCAACCGGCGTGCAGTCTGGCATCGCTATCAGCTGGGGCGTCATCAACCACTTCAGCACCGCTCTACCAAGCTGAGTCCGCTTAAACCTGCCCACCGTTACCACCAGGCTCCACTCACCGATAGCGAGCTGGTGGCCCTCTACAAGTTCACCTGCTGCGCCCTGTACCAATCGAGCGAATGGACCGGGAGCCCTGAGCAGGCCCCACGGCTTGTGAAGGTACTACAGCAGTTGCAACAGGCTCTCGCACAAGACGTGCTGACCCGGCTGTCACTGTGGGAGCAAGCACCCTGGGGAGAGATGTGATGGATCTCTACATCACCCTGACAGTGGCAAGCTCGCCACCGAGTTCAATGGCCCACCTAGCCCAACGTGTCGCCGATGACATGGCACACCTGCATCACCGTCTAGGGGATGGGGTGAGCGATGAACTGGGCATCAGTATCAGCTATCTGGTCGAACAGTTTGCGCTACTGGCAGCTGCTTACCGTTCACCGGAGGAAAAGGAGAAACACCCATGATCGAATTCAACGACAGCTTTAGCCAGGCCTCCGTAGCGGAGGCCATGTGTGCTCACTCAGGGCTTGCCAAGCTCATCAGTCAGCAGTTGATGCTGCCGGGCTTTGCCTATGCCCACGATGTGGAGGGGCGACGTATTGGTGGCCCGCTGGTGGCCCCCAACCCTGTGTTGCACAAGACCACGCTCTTTGTCAGTCCACGTGATATGCGTGAGCACCTGCCGCGTGAGATTAACTTCGCCCGCTTTCGCTGCGCCTGTAATGCAGCGGGTCAGCCGGTCGGTGAGTGGCAACGGGTAATTGTCGGGGCCTACGTCAACCACGGTAGTAATGACAAGCCGGATTGGAGTAGTCACACCTGAGCCACGGCCACCAGCACACACAAGACCTCTCACAGCCCCTCACGCCGAGGGGCTGTTTGCATTTGAAGGAAGCCCAACCATGCATGACTTACGTGATTACAAGACTCTGTCCGCCCGACAACTCACCGCCGCTATCGGCCAGCTCAACCACAACACCGCACCGAAGATAATGACCCATCTGGTATTGCGGGCCAGGCAGTCGCAACCGCTCGGTAATGGCCGTAGCAGAGCCAAGGCCCTCAAGCTGCTGCGCCGGGTCAAGAAAGCACACAAGGCGGGGCGTATCCCGTTTGAGCTCACCGTGACGGGTTGCCGCATCGACCGTGGCAGCCATCAGGCTGACCGTTACTACTACGACCGGACGCTGCTGGCCCAGGGCTGGCAACAATACGATACCGAGGAAGACGCCTGGTATTTCGGCATCTGGATTCACACAGAGAAGTTGGAGACCTTTACCTACGCCGAAGGGGATACCAGCCATGTGATTGCGCCAAACGTTGAGGCGTTTCGTGCCGAACTGGCGCGGCTCTATCAGTACCACCCGCAAGCCCCGGCGTTTATCAGCATCGACCCGGAAGCGGGCACGGTGACCCACCACTTTGAAGCCAAGCCGGAGGTGTGAGATGGCGAAGAACATCACCATCAAGGTGCCGGGCAAGCATCCACAGACCGGCGAGCTCACCACCTTTGAGCTCAAGGGCCAGCGCATGGATATCGACCTCGGTGGGCAGGCCGTGCCTTTCCTTATTCATGGGAGGGGGATAGGCACCTCACTCACCCACATCCCGAGCGGCTACCGCATAGCCCTGCTCGGTGGCTGGCTGACCGCGCGTTACGCCATGCCTGAGAATAAGCCCAGCAGAGCGGCCTGCGCCCAGATGGCCATAGACCGGCTGGTAGCCCAATACGGCTCGCGGCACCTGCTGGACCGACTCAACTTCAAGCCGATTATCAATCAGATGTAACAACGCACAGCTCAAGTGCTCACGCTCATCAATGCTCAGAGGGAGCGACAGCCCAGACAACAAGGAACGATGCAATGACCAACACCCTACCTACAACACCTAATCCACTGGCAAGCCATTCGGTGATGCAGATGCTGGATGTCGCCATGAGTTCCATCATCGGCGACTACGATGACGCAGACCTGGTACCAGAATGGCAATGGGTCAAGCAAATGGCCTCCCATGAACATGTCGGCGTGAAGGATGACTCCGCCTACGAGTACACCCTGAACCTTGCCATGGATCTCGATACGATCCCGCCTGCGCTGCAACCCTTGATCACTGCAGCCCAGCAGGCAGGAGTGAACTACATCCTGTTTTACAACGGCTAACCACCGCGACCATCTCATCGCTCATCCACAAACAGCATAAAGGGCCAGCCCTCACAGGCTAGCCCTTTGCATCACTGGAATCACCGAATATGACCCGTCTTATCACCGGACTCGAGGTGCATCGCTATGCCCCCGAGCTCAACAAACTGCACCTGCGAAACCGTCAGACACTACCCGCTCCCGGCATCACCACCATCAAGCAAGCCAAAGCCCGCCTGTTTGCTCGTTGGCAACCTGGGCATCAGGTGACCATCACCGTGAGCCATCCCGACTACATCAATCTTTCTCGGCTCTACCGGGGGCGGCTGACAAACCTGACCGAACTCCCTGAGCACCTGACCAGACTACGCCAGCGCCACAACGTGCCCGGCACCTGCATCGACATTCAACTGAGGTATCGCTAATCATGACCACGACAACCACCCACACCAACAACCAACACCCCGTAGCGCCAGACCACCCCACTCGGATTTTTGCACAGTGGGGTTTGCCCCATACCGTGACGCCACGCTTTGGCGCTCGTCTGATACAGAGTCGCTACCGGCTCGATTTTCTATCCGATCGGGCCAGTCTGATCGGTGAATGGAGTGAGACGCAGATAGCCAAGCTCGACCTGGCTTTCCCGAAGCTCATTAAAGCTCTGGAAGCCAAGCTGCTGACCGGCGAACTGGATGCCCAACGCCAGCGCTGCATCACTATCCAGCACGGCGGTTTCACCTGCGAAGCTGATACCCTGGGTAGTCACGGATATCTCTATATCTGCATCTACCCCTGCGACGAACATGGATGCCAATCCTGACACGCAAAGCGTGACCACCAATCCGCATGTGGTAGCATTTTTGCGCCTACTCGTCCGTGATAAGTGTGTCGGTCGTAGGGAAGGCTAATTCATGGCCTTCCCTTTGTTTTGGTGACTTTGTTTTTTGAGGTTGCTCCCAATGACCTCGACACCAACTGGCTCCAGCTGTGGTGCTGTGGCAAGATAAACGCCTGTTTTGTCTCGTTCTGGTTACCCGGTGAAAGAACCCCTGCCCAGCTATGAAGTCATGATGCTTGCTGTGCTCAAGGTATTGGCCGATGGTGCAGCCCGCTCTTTGCGCGAGGTATTAGAGCGGGTTTGTCAGCACCATGCCTTTACCCCCGAGCAGTTGGCTGAAACCTTGCCAAGGGGCCGCCAAACCACGCTGTGTAGTCGGGGCGGCTGGGGCAAGACCTATCTGGTCAAGGCAGCGCCTATCACCGGAGTGGTCGAGGCTGCTCAAGGAGCAAAAGTTTGACGACTAATGATGTCCAATTTTGTAGCGATGAAGAAAACCGCCAGCTGCGAGAAGAAAACCCTAACACCCCTGAGCTTTTCGCGTTTGACTGTGGCCAACTACCCTTTGAACGGATGGGCGATGCCCATTTTGAGCTGCTCCTGGCAGACCTCTACACTGCACGAGCTGAGGATGGTTCGGAGAGCTGGTATGATGAGGCTCGCCGACTAAACGACGGGGCTGATCAAGGGCGTGATGTCATCTTGCTTGATGATTCCGCTCCTGTCGGTGTGATCCAGTGCAAACGCTACAACGGCATCGTTTATCTTTCCCAAGTCATTCAGGAAATCTGCAAATTCTTCCTCTACGCGACCATCAAGCCCGGCATAGCCTCAGCTCCGGGGGAGCCATTCCGCTATTACGTTGCAGTATCTGATCGAGCAGAGGGTAAGCTTTTCGAGTTCATGACAGGGAGTGGCAGACAACGCTTCGAAGACCTCAGAGCAGAGTTCGAAAAAAAAGCAAAAGCAGCACGCGGAGCGTCCGCCACCCTCAAAAAGCATCCTGAATTGAAAACCCTGACTCAGGCGCAGCTGTGTGATTTGGTCTGGGCCAGGATCGACAATCTTCATACCGGCCTTCACAAGAAAGATGATCTTTCCCGGATGGTGGGCGCCTATCCGCACATCAAGTCGACCTACTTCAAGCTTGAGTCTCACTCGGAGAAGTTCTTTGATGAGCTAAAATCGCTTCTGCCATCGAGCAACCAGATGATCAGTGACGATGATCAGGAGCTCATCTCAGCTATCCGTACTGAATACATCAAGTTGAAGCTGGGCCGTAAACAAAGGTTCAATATGGCCCTCGTGCAAGGGACAGAGTTTTTGCCATTCATGCGAAGCATGCTCCAACCCAAGACTGGCACACTGTTCAATAATTTCGGTTCACTTCCAGTGATGGTTGCGGGCGGAGCCGAGGCGGCAGCTCCGGGCGATTGGGCGGAACTCAACCAGCTAATAGACTCGTCCGGTAGTCAAGTGGTCGTATTCGTGGGTTGTGGTGACGTAACTGGCGCTCAGCTTGCTGCATGGAAAGATTCAGATGACATGGTTTGGATAGCCCCTACTTGGGATCCGGCGCCCTTGCAGCGTTACAGGGCGGGTTGGTGTTGGGTCAAAGATCCCTCGCAGGGTATTTTCAACTGCTATGTGCTTGTGGAGAACGAGACCGGTGAGGCGGGGTACGGGCACGGTGAGGTGTCGCTCCGCCTAGCGTTTGAAGATATTGTGCTTTGGCCAACCTTGGGTAACGATTTTACTAACCCGATTTCAAATGCCAGGTCGCAATTGCGACGAATTATGGCTAGCCAGAAAGAGGACCGTTCGAAGAGGCCCAATCTTGTCCTTGCCTCCATTAGCGTCACCTGCCTCAAAAAAGTATTGACCTCGGTCTCAGATCACTACGGTCAACGCATACACTCAACCATTGCCACTGCGATTGCCAACAGTAACCGTGTCGGGGCGTGTCCTACCGAGCTGTACAGTGCTACGGGCATCTTTCCGGCGATCGACGTCGAGTTCGCAACCCGACGTACCCCAGCAACCGTTAATCCATCTGGACGTGTCATGCGTCGGAGCACCAGCGGTGCTATCACGTTCACGCTCGACTGGACTGCAGAGCTGACCATGGCTGCTGTAAAGGCACATCGCTTGGTTGCGGGAGCTGTGGCAGACGACATGCAACCAGTGTCGCTTGAGTTTCATGAACTCTTCGATAGGTATCCTCCATTCCCTGGTTATCTGCCAGCTGTGAAAACAGAGCTGGATTTGCTCAATAACTTGGTGCAAAGCGCTGGTCTGCCAGACGACTCGGGGTTCACCTATCGAACATTGTTTGGTGTCAGAGCGGGAGAGGATTATTCACTGGAGGCGTTGTCCAAATCTGGTGAGAACGTGATGAGAACAGTCCAAGCACTGAGTTACCTAAACGTCCCTCCCGCCAGTCAGTGGGGGTGCTCCCCGGATCAGCAGGGGCATATTCGGCATGATGACCCTGTGCATGGAGAGGTCAACCTCATGGCCTGGTCAAACAAGAACTATCCCGCCAGACAAATAGAAGGTGATCTTTTTGATTGGGCTCGACAGCCGGGCGGGCATCCCAGCCTAATTGTCTTTGCCCAGGGTCGGGGGAACATCACAGACAAGAAACTCAGTGATGGGCGATACGATTACACGAGCCCACCAGCGCCGAAGGGATCAATCACTGAACCTGCGATTGCGAGAAGCGTTTACATGTTCAACTTAGGCGATATTGAATCGGTGTATGACGATCCACAAGCCCCATCACCCGATCAATTCATGAAAGATATTTTCGTCCGAAAGGGGAAGTTAGATGCTCAATGAGCTGATTGAAATCATAGGGCGTCGAGCTGAAGATGCAGGCTTCTCCAGAGCCTCGACCCAGCAATATCTATCGGATACGAATCAACATTGGCAGGATGGTACGATAGGGAATGAGCTCGGTTATTGGGAGGCCTCCTTTGCCTCTATTTTGTTGGTCAATATTACCACTGATACAGGTGCTGACGCACTGCGTCAGGCCAAGCTTGCAGAAACGTTTTTGGATGCCCTGATCGTCCAACGGGAACGTTCAGGCCTCGTCATTGATGGCTACCTCGTGATAGCAACCACCCAAGTCACTGAGGAGTTCAAGGCGTTCATTCTGGATATCGAGAGAGATGTAAGGTTTGTCAGGAAGCATGTTGTCATTTGGGGGGCGGATGGTTGGGAGCGCTACGAGCGAATAACGTCATTGGGTCTCGAACGCATCGAAGAACCTGGTGACGCGGTAGTCTTTGCGTCGGAGAATACCGACTACCTCCAGCTGATAGAATTGCTGGCTGAAATGGGCAGTCAAAGGCTTGCCGAACTCCATGGTAAAGAGTGGAATCTCAATGAATAACCTACCCATCAAGTTCATAACCGTTACCATCCAAAATTTTCGGGGTATTCCAGATAAGTTGGTGGTGCCGTTGGATGCACCGTTAACCGTTATCCATGCAGCCAACGGTACAGGTAAAAGTACCATCTGCTACGCTTTGGAATGGTTGATCACAGGTAAGGTCGATGATCTGAACGGGACTTCGTTGGAGTGCCAGTGGGGACAAGGTAGAACTTCAGTCTCGGCAGAGTGCTTGATTGATGGAAAATTTCACGTACTTACCAGAACCAACAGTTCATTGTGGATGACCCAAGATGGTGGAAAAAAGAATAAGATTAACGATGAACATCTGCTGGGAATGCTCACACCTCAGTCTATTTCGGGAAAAAGTACTATCGCATTGCGTAAAGCGAAACGTGGGTGGTTGCGCAATAGTCGGTGGCTTTACTCCAACTCTTTAGCCTTGTTGATTGATAATAATAAGGCTGACGAACGTCAGCAAATTTTTGCCGATATTCTGGGCTTTGGCCATCTCACCAGCACGTTGCGGGATTTGCGCGATTACCGACAAGCACTCCCCAATACAAAGGGGCTAGCTGATAGCGTTGCACGTGTTCGATCTGAGATTACAACGATCAAAACAGCACTGGCCATTAGCTCTCCAGCCAAAGATACAGCTCAGAGTAATCTTGACTCAATTTTCACCGCGTTACCGCCAGCAGTTGAAGGAAGTATTTCTGAGCGGCTGGGGGAAGCTAAGGTACGTGTCAAATCACTCGGTCAAAAGCAGCAGCGACACTTGGTAGTGCTGAATACTCTGTATGAACAGTGGTCACAGTACCACAGTGCTTTGCAGCAGATTGGGACTCTCCGTCGATCAGTTGATGTCCTCACGCAGGAACAGAAACAGGCCAGCGAAGATCAGGCTGTTAAAGCATCGGAGTTGTCCATGGCCCAACAGAAAGTCTCTGACGCTGAGCGTGCACGGAAATGGGCTGATGAAAGCCTGCTAATTCTCCAAGGATGGCAATCAGCTACTACTGCTCAAGGCGTGGGAGAGTTTTTTCAGGCAGCGGATCTAAGCCAGGCCGAGCTGACGGCTAGATTTGTTGAACTGGGGTGGAGTTCTGATCGGCAAGAGCAGTGGAAAGAGGCGACTGCTTTGCTGTCGGCTAATTTCCAAAAAATCATGGATTTGGAGCGTCAGAAAAATGATCTCATAGCCAATCCGGTAGCGCCTGCTATCGATTATGAGGAGAAGGTTCGTCTGGCCGATGTGGCAAAGAATTGGCGTATCCGAGCGGAAGCAGAATTTGACGCGTTTTCTAACGTATTAGGAAAACTGAAAGCAATGGGCAATGAAGTTGCCCATACTCATGATGATGCCCATTGTCCGCTCTGTAATTACAACTGGGGCACGACAAATAAACTGCGGTTAGAAATCTCCTCGCATATGAACGTTCTTGCCCCAGCACTTGAAGCAGCGGCTAGCGCGTTGTCACAGGCTCGCCAAAAGGAGCAAGAGGCTGTTAAAGCCCTGGCGCTCGCAGCGACCCAAAAATCAGCGTACGACACTTATTTGGCCCGCGTTAACTCAATTAGCCAAGAATTGCAGTCATTCGCGACAAGGACTAAGTATTTTGAAATTATGGGGGTTCAGAACTTCTCCGAAATGCAGGTGGCTGGCCTTGTAAATTTGAACAGTAGGGTGACCGCCGCGATTCAGCTAAGCCGGATTTTCGCAAAGCTTACAGAGGTGGAGGCGTTCTTCGGAATTATTCCCGCTAATGGTGCGTCAACTCGAGTGTCGGTTTCGTTCGAGCACCTTGACAGCTACAAGAAACATTTTCAGGAGCAATTCGACCAGTACGAGCCAGCAAGAGCTCATCTTGTTCTTGTTGTACAGGGGCTGTTACAAGCCGTTCAGGCCAAGGCGAACGAGCTCTCTGGTCTTAACGCGAGTATTGCAGCGGCAGTAGAAGCCACCAGTGGTTTCGATTCCCTTTGGCGCGAGCTTTTTGGTGATCAACCCGTGTTGATGCAGTCCTACGAACTCATGCGTCAACAGGTAAGCCAGCGAGGTAATGATATAGCGACATACTTCCGCATGCTCGACGAATGCGAAGCGGTGGTTAGTGTTGATAGCGATTCTGCAAAGCTGAAAGTGCTTGAGCAGGAGTTGGTTGAGTTGACCAGTAAGTTGAAAGTCGGCACAGGCTATATCGCTGAAGCGGATCTTGCGATTGAACAGTACGCTTTGCATGTGAAAAATGTCACTGTCTCCAGCCTCAAGCCATTGCTCAGTCCCGCTGCTGAACTGTTTTCTAGAATGCATGCCAACGAAGTCTATAAGGGCCTAGGAGTCTCAGAGGGCGAAGATGCGTTGAAGTGGACAGTTTTCGCCGAAGGCCATGAATCTGCGTTGGACGCAGAAGGGAAGCTGAGCCAGGGCCAGCGTCAGGATCTGGCCTTGTCGCTGTATCTAGCTAGAGCTCGGAATACTGGAGGAAGTTTCTTTCTTGACGAGCCGATAGCGCATTTGGATGACCTTAATCGAGTGGCAATGTTGGATATCTTCCGATTGGTCGCGACCTCTATGCCGTCTATGAATCTGATTTTGACTACTGCCAGTGATTCGTTGGCCAGACACATGGCTCAAAAGTTTTCGAGTATCACGGACCGGCACCTTTTGAACATGATTCATTTGGAAGGGAACCCCCGTACCGGAGTCAAGATGACGGTTCAGCGGAATGTAGTGTTATCTAGCCACCCCAGCTAGCCAAAACAACATGATGGGCAGCAGCATGAAATTATCTAGACGCTTGCAGTCCTGGCTGCGTTTCGTTATGTAGCAGATAACCTACCGATCAGTGTTGATAGCAGAGATACAGAGTAGATAGTAAGACAGAGAGGGCCCTAAATAGCTGTTCCGAATAGTAGATCACCGGAGGAAGGGAACTCAGTCCAGTTTGTGCGATCTGATTAGTCGCTA
>NZ_JAPDCM010000026.1:0-17970 GCF_027706125.1 Aeromonas sp. Y318-1 | reverse complement strand
AATCGGCTCAAACATGAAGAAATGAAATGACTGAGTCAGCCGAGAAGAATTTCCCCGCTTATTCGCACCTTCCCTAGAGCAGACCTAAATTTATTATTTTTCCAATAAACAACATAGCTACCGCACGGGGTTACAGCTCCCCGAGCGCTGTTTTTAACCAAGTTGAATAGGGGCAAACCATAGACGCTCCTTGGCTACCTTTCGGGGCTGAGAGTGCCGAGTGAGTAGGGTATCAAACGCAAATTAAATTAAGTGAGAAAAAAGTTAGTTAGAGCTTGGATTTTGAATGATTTTTTGACGAGGATCAGACTCAGGCAATATGGTAGGGGGTGATGCGGGGGAAAATTGAGTGATAAATCGGCAAGGAGGCTGTGGCCAACTGCTGGGAGATAGTTAACCAAGGTGATGCTTTGCTGACCTAGTCGGGCGCAGGTTTTCGGCAAAGTCGTCGGCTCAGTAGCCGGTCATCTCCAGATAGCCGACGCCTTTTGCGTCTCCCGAGACTAAGACCGCCCCCTCCCAGTAGTCAAAGCGCCCCGTCATGGCCTGATCGGGCTGGCGTGCCTGAATACGGAGGTTGAGATCCCCGGCCTTAAGCTGCCACTCGATGGGGTAGGGCTGCCCCTTGGGGCCGCGCCAGGTTTTGCCGGGGGTGAGGCGGATCTGCGCAGGATCCAGCACCCGGCTGCTGCCGTCTCGTTCAATCAGGATGCCGTAGCGGTTTTCTGGCTCAGAGCGTCCTGCCTTTGTGCGCAGGCGAAACAGCATCAGCTCGCGGCCATCTTCAAATTGCAGCGAAAACCAGTCCCAGCCCGATTGCCACTGGGCCAATACTGAGCTGCTCCACTCGTGATCGAACCAGCCCTCACCGCTGACGTTGCGGGTCTCGCCATCCAGGGTCAGGGTGCCGCTGATGGTCAGGCGCGGGTAGGAGTAGTAGAAGGAGGCGTTGCCCGGGCTCTTCTCGCTGTAACCCTGTTTGCCCTGCAGTACCGCCGGCTTGGCGGCGCTTACTTTCAAATCAAGATCCCCCGCCTTGCTCTGCACCTTGAGGGTGGCAGGAAAGAGCGATTCCCCTTGAGAGGTCAGAACCCACTCTTTCAGCCAATACTGACCGCCACTGGCGCCGGCGAGTCCTGGCCCCTGGCGACTGGTGCGCTCGTCCTGCTGGTGGCTGCCTTTGCTCACATCCGTGATGGCGAACTGGGCCAGCCAGAGCTGGGGTGTGAGCCAGGGGTTCTCCGAGGTGATCTCCTGCTCGATACCTTGGCGAAACAGGGTCCACTGCATGCCGTAGCCGCGTCCCTGCTCGTCTTTCAGGTTGCCGGTGAGATACCACCACTCGGATCGGTAGTCGGGGTGGGCACCGTGATCCGCAGGCAGGTGGATGGATTGACCCGGCAGGGCCTTTTTGAAGTGATCGTTGCCGCCGCCAAGGATGGCACCCAGATCGTTGGCACTGATCCCGGTGCCATACAGGGTACAGATCAGCGCCAGCGGCCAGATGATTGCTTTCATACCACTCTCCTTGCGGCGTACCAGGAGGCGAGCGCGCCACAGACGGGGGCGAGCAGGAGCGCCGTGACGGCGTGCAGGGGGGCGGCCTCGAAGGCCAGCCGCCAGCCGAAGGCGCGGGGGTTGACCACCTCAATCAGCACCCAGGCAAGGCCATAGCCCACCGGCAGTGCCAACAGCGCGGTGAGCAGCCCGAGGCCCGCCCCTTGCCACACCAGCAACCGGCGGCAGTGGCGTGGGCTCAGGCCAAGGCTTTGCAGGGTCTGCAACTCGCCGCGCCGGGCCAGCCCCAGCACCATGAAGGCCGAGCCGATGCCGACGAAGGCGATCCCCAGGATCAGTAACTTCAATAGCTCGGTCACCACGAAGGTCTGGTCGAACACCCTGAGGGCGGCGACGTGGATGGTGGGGGCGGGCAACAGGTTCACCCGCTCGCCAAACTGGGCCCGCAGGCGATCGGCGAGGCGATCAACGTGCGGGCTGAAGAGGGCCAGGGATTGCACCTTGCCCCCTTCGAAGGCGTGCAGTATCTGCCCCTTGTCGCTGCCGTAATCCTGATAGACGCCGGTGACGGTGAGCATTCGCGGCCCCTGCTCGCCGCTCACCTCGAGGCGCTGGCCCACTTTGACCCCGAGGCGCACCGTCAGCGGTTCGCTGGCCAGCACCTCGTCGGGAGTGGCGGGCCAGCGTCCGGTCAGCAGCGGATAGGCGGCTTTGAGCTCGGGGATAAAGTCCATCTGCGCCCACTCGATGGGCTGCCCCTGCCAGCGGGCCGGGTGCACCGAGCGGCGCGAGGCGGCGCGCACGTCCGGCGCGGCGAGGATGGTGTCGAGGGTCTGCTCGCTCAGGGCGCCCTTGTTGCCGGATACCCCCTTGGGGGCGGTGACATAGAGATCGGCTGCCAGGCGCTGGCCGAGCCAGATCTCCACGCTCGAGCGAAAGCTCGACACCATGACCCCGATGCCGATGGCCGCCGCGATGGCCAGTTGCAGCGCCATCACCGCGATGGCGGTGCGATCCAGGTGATAGAGGGTTTCGGCCACCCCAAGCCGGGCGCTGAGGGAGCCGCGCTCGCGTCGGCGCAGCCGGCCCAGCACGGCGCGCAGCACATCGGGCAGGGCGAGCGCCATGGCCAGCAGCCAGCCGCCGGCCACGAAGAGGGCGCCGCCCAGCCCGGTTTCTGGCCGCCACAGACAGAGCGCACAGAGCAGCAAGATGGCGATGGCGAGCCCCCGACGTTGCCAGGGATGAGCCGGCGGGCGGCTGTTGCCCTCTCGCAGCTCTAGAGGGGATTGGCGCAGCAGTTGCCACCAGCCGGGCAGGTTGGCGGCGAGCATCCCCAGAAGACCGATCACCAGCGCCTTGCCAAGGCTGGTGGGGGAGAGGCGCAGCAGATCGATGGGGTTGGGGCCATAGAGATCGGCCAGCGCCTGGGTGAGCTGCCCCATCAGGGCGAGGGCCAACAGGCTGCCGAGCAACAGCCCGAGCAGGGTGCCGATGCTGGCGAGGATCAGGATCTCCAGGGTCAGCCAGCGCAGCAGCCGGCGCGGCGGCATGCCGAGGATGATGAGCTGGGCCAGTTGGGGGCGGCGCACGCTCTGCACGAAGCGCTGGGCGTTGAACACCAGAAAGAGCCCTACCGCCATGGCGAGCAGGGAGAGCGCCGTGAGGTTCAGCGCCAGCGCATCGCCGAGCTGGCTGGCATCGAGCGCCGGGCTGATGGGCTCAAGCCACAAGGGCTTGGCGGCGAGTCCGGTTCCCTGCGCAGCCTGCAGGACGCGTTGCAAGGCAGTGGCCTCATGCTCGCTGAGCTTGAAGACGATGCGATCGAGCCGCCCCGCCTTGCCCAGCAGCGGCTGGGCGAGGCCGATGTCGGTCACCAGCAGCCGCTCCATGGGCACGGCGCCGGGCTCGAAGGTGCCGGCCAACGTGAGGGTCAGCGGGCGAGGCGGCGCCCCTTCACCGCCCCCCAGCACGAAGCGCCGGCTCTGGCCCGTTTGCCAGCCAAGGCGCTTGGCCTCGGGGGCAGCCAGCCAGACGCTGTCGGCGCGGGTGAGGGAGAAGGTGGGCTCTTTGTCTGGCGCGGCGCCAAACAGCCGGCGCAAGGGGCCAGGGTTGAACAGATCCATCCCCAGCAGCTGAAAACTGCGCCCCTGCTCATCTTGCAGCCAGCCGTGCAGCTGGGGCATGGCGTCGAGGTTCGGCTGGCTGCGCACCAGCGTCACATAGAGCTGTTCGTCCAGCCCGCCGTCCGGTGCCAGCCGGTAGTTCGCTTCCCCCGCCAGCTGGCTGCGGGCGGCGACGAAGTTGGTGCGGGCGCTGTGGTTCAAGAGCTCGATGGCCACCACCAGGGAGACCCCCAGGGTGAGCCCGACCAGGCTCATCAACAGCAGCCAGGGGTGGGCGCGATAGAGGCGCAGCAGCGCCTTGAGCGGCAGCGGCAACATCACTGCCCTCCGTGGCGGGCGTCAGTCATGGTGGCGCCCCTTGAGCTCGACCAGCTGGCCCCCTTCAAGGCGCAGCACCCGATCCGCCAGGGCGCCATAGGCGGGATTGTGGCTCACCAACAAGAGGCCGGCGCCGGTTCCGCGCACCGCCGTCATCATCAGTGCCATCACCTGCTCGGCGTTGTGTTCATCGAGGCTGCCGGTGGGCTCGTCGGCGAGCAGCCACTGGGGCTGGTGAATGAGGGCGCGAGCCAGCGCCACCCGCTGGCGCTGGCCGCCGGAGAGCTGCTCCGGCCAGGCGTGGCGCTTGTGAGCGAGATCGAGACGTTCCAGCAGGCCGTCAATGCGTGTCTCATCGCGGGCAAGCTGGTTGATGGCAAGGGGCAGGGCGAGGTTCTCGGCCACGGTCAGGGTCGGCAGCAGGTTGAAGTCCTGATAGACGATGCCGAAATGGCGGCCGCGCAGGCGGGCCCGCTCGTCAGGCGACTGGTTATCAAGGCGGGTCTCCCCCAGCCAGATCTCCCCCTCATCCGGGGGGAGGAGGCCTGCGATGAGGTTGAGCAGGGTCGACTTGCCACAGCCGCTCTGCCCCAGCAGCAGGGTGATCTCGCCGGCCGCCAGGGCCAGATCAAGGTGGTGAAACAGCGGCAGCCGTTCGCTGCCGTTATTAAAGCTCTTGCCGAGATTGCGCAGGGTCAGCATGGGATAACCGGTTGATGGCCAATGGCTTTCATCATGCCATGTACGTTGCTCCCCTGCCTAATGATCACGCGGCTTTGCCCTTGCGCGAGAGTGCCAGTTAGTGATCAAGGCTGCAAAAGAGGTGAGGATCCTGGCTGGATCCCGCTCGCCTGTGGTGGTTAGAATAGGGGCCTCCATGGGTCACAGGATGCGCAAGGATGTTACACAAGCAAGTCAGTTTTATCATCGACAGCAAGGGCAACAAGCAGGCTGCCGTGGTCCCCATCGAGATTTACAACGAGCTGATGACCCTGCAAAAGGCGCTCTCCGACAACAAGCCGGGCGAGCGCGAGCTTTACCACTTCAACGGCAAGGGGGCCGAGGCGCACGGTTATCCGGTGGGCAAGCGGCAGAACCCCGGCTTCATGGTGCTGGCGGGCTCCACCGCCAACGGCGAGGACGCGGCTTCCTTACGCGAGGCGGTGATCGAACTGCGCCAGGAGCTGCTGGGCAAGGGGATCCTGGCCCCGCGCAGCGAAGGGGGCTTCGTCTTTACTGCGGATCAGCTGTTCAACAGCCCGAGCCTGGCCGCTAGCCTGGTGGCGGGCAACAACCGCAGTGGGCTGGACGCCTGGCAAAACAGTGCCGGCTACACCCTCAAACGCTCGGGGTTCGGCAAGAAGTAGGCTGAGTTCTAGCCACTCGGCAGAGGATGGGTTGACAAGGTGCAGATAACACAAGGCCGCCCCCTGCGATGCAGGTGGGCGGCCTTGTTGCTTGTCGGGGCCGGAACTTATTTTTTGCCGGTCAGCAGCCAGTAGCTCAGGGTGGAGCCGAACCCGCAGCTGGCGATGGCGATGGCCATCGGTAGCGGGGATTCGGGGGGATTGAGGTTGACCAGGATCCCCACCACGGCGCCGATGCCAAAGCGCAGGGTGCCCGCCAGCGCCGAGGCGGTGCCTGCCGATTGCGGGAAGTGGCCCATCAGGCCGGTCATGGCGTTGGCCCCCACCAGGCTGATGTGACCGACGAACAACACCACCGGAATGACGATGCCCCACAGGCCGCCGGTCTGGCTCCAGGCGTTGTAGATGAGCAGGGCGCCGGCACAGGGCAGCACCAGCAGGCCGTATTGCAGCATCCGCTCGGCGCCCACCCCCTTCACCAGCCGGCTGTTGACGAAGGTAACCACCATCATCAGCAGGATGTTGAGGCCAAACAGCCAGCCGTAGTGCTCTGTCGGCACCTTGAAGTACTCGATGTAGACGTAGGGGGAGGCGCTCAGGAAGGCGAACATACCCGAGCTTGAGAGCGAGCCGCACAGCACGTAGCCCATGGCGCCGCGATGGGAGAGCACGCCCCAGTAGTTTTTCAGGATCTGGCCGAGGTTGAGGGGCTGTTTGTGCTCGGGCTTCAGGGTCTCCTGAATTTTCCACTGCATCATCAGGCAGATGAGCAGGCTTATTCCCACCAGCAGCCAGAAGATCACCCGCCAGTCGCTGTGGGCGCTGATGTAGCCGCCCACCACCGGCGCGACAAGAGGGGCGAGCGTCATCACCAGAATGACGAACGACATGGCGCGGGAGAAGGCCTCCTTCTCGAACAGGTCGCGCAGCAGCGCATTGACCACCACCGAGCCGGCTGCCCCGCCAGCTGCCTGCAACATCCGATACGCCAGCAGCTCGGGCAGAGAGTCCGCCATGGCGCAGCCCACCGAGGCGATGGCAAACATCACCAGCCCCGCCAGGATCACCGGCTTGCGGCCATAGCTGTCGGCGAGCGGGCCGTAAAAGAGCTGGCCGATGGCGAAGCCACCCAGAAAGGCGCTGATGGTGAGCTGGGCGCCGTCGATGCTGGTGGCCAGATCCCGGGCGATGGCCGGAATGGCGGGCAGGTACATGTCGACCGCGAGCGGGGTCAGGCCCGCCAGCGCGCCGAGCAGGATGAACAGGAAACGGGGGGAGAGGGGGGCGTGGGGCATAGGCTATCCAGTCTTGATGAGTGCGAAGTCAGGGAGTGACAAACATCCAGTCTACCAGTTTTGGTGACGGGGGTGATCCTGTATGCCGAGCCACAGGCCGGGCTCGGCGTGAAAGCGGGGGGCAAACCAGACCCGTTGGCCGCCGGCGGGCAGATCCTCCGGGCCGAGAGGACGCCGACTGAGCCGGCAGGCCCCTTGCGCCAATGCAAGACGGGCATCCCCCTGATACCAGCCATCGGTGACGGGCAGGGCCGTGGTTTCGCGCAGCAGCCTCACCCCCCACTGGGTTACCAGCGCCGGGCACGCCTGCTCGGCCAGCCTGGCGGCCCGGGTCATGGCTGGCGCCTCCGGTGGGGTGAGGGTGCAGAGCAGCAGCAAGAGGGATCCCAGCATGGCTGGCAGCTCGCCCCGGCGCGGCAGCCAGCCTGCCAGCAGCACAATACCGAGCAGGGTGATGGGGGCCAGATGGCGGGGATTGTCCGGGTTCTGGCCAACCAGGGTCCACAGCAGCAGGACGAGCCAGTAGAGGGGCCAGAGCACGGAGGGGGCTGGATTGCGATCCTTTGAGCGTTGCCAGAGTGGCAGTACCAGCAAGGCTCCCATCAACAGGGGCCAGAGCGGGGTCAGCTGCTCGTTGAAGGTACGGGCCCAGCTCAACAGCCGATCGCCGTGGGCCGCCGCCGTATTGCCCCACAGGGTAAAGTGACCGCCGGTAAAGCGCCGCCCCTCGCTGAAATAGGCCCAGCCGTCGGCCTGCCAGACAAACAGCAGGCTGATAAGCCCCACCAGCGCGATGGGGAGCACAAACCTGACGCGCGTTCCCTGCTGCGCCATCCCCAGCCAAAGGGGCAACAGGGCCAGCACGAAGTAGGAGGGACGCAGTGCCAGCATGAGGCCCAGCAGCAGACCCGCCAGCGCTATCTTGCGCTGTTGCAAAGCCAGGAGCGCGCCCAGCCAGGCGGCCAGCGCCGGCCCGTCCGAGAGGCCGGAAAGAGCGAGTGTCGGGGTGAGCGGCAGGGCCAATATCAGCAACCAGACCGGCGCCAGCAGGCTTGGCCGTTGCCACAATCTGACCGCGAGGGAGGCGGCGAGCGGCGCCAGCAAACTGCTACCCAAGAGGCTGGCCCACTGCACCGCCCGGGCGGGGTCGTCCACCAGCAGATTGATCAGCCGCGCCAGCCAGATAAAGGCGGGGTAGCCCGGAAAGTGGGGGGAGAACTCCAGCACGCTGAAGCGCACCACCCCGTGGGCGAAATTGAGGGCATCGTCGGAATCGAGCGCCACCGGGAAGGCCAGCAACCAGCCAAGCCAGACCAGTTGCAGCAGGGCAAGCAAGTAGGGTCGATTGGCGAAGCGTAATCGAGCGTGGCGACGCCCCCCTTCTTCCCGTGCGGGAGAAGGGCTGGGGATTAGGGGGGCCGTCGTCATCGATGAGAGGTCATCAAAGCGGTTCCAGCACGGCCATCAGCGCTTTCTCGGCCTCGGCGAAGGCGGCCGCATCGGCGGGTTTGGCGCCCACCCCGAACACCCCAGGGTTGCCGATGGCATCCAGCACCTTGGCCAGCGCCTGCTCAGCCGCCTTGCGATCCACCTCGCTCAGGGAGGGGAGGATCAAGTCGAGAAAGCGCTTGCTCTTGACCACCAGCACCTTGGCGGTCTGGTAGTCGCCAAGGTTCTGGCTGGCCCCCTCGAGACGGCGCTCGATCTCCGCCTTGTAGGCCCGGTTGAGCAGGGCTGCGGTGGCTGCGGCGTCTTTGGCCTTGATGGCGGCCGCGAGCGGTGCTTGCAGCTCGACCTTGTGGTGCTGTTCCAGATAGGTCAGCTCCTCGGCGATCTCGCTCAAGGTGGCGCTGGCATCTTTGCCGTCAGTGGCGGCGCCCAGCAGTGCCTCGCGCGCATCGATCAGCGGCTCCTTGCCGGCGGCGGCGTAGGAGTAAGCCTGCGCCTGCCCGCTGAGGGCCAGCAGCAGGGTGAGGGCGAGTAAACCCGGACGGATGGTCATCCTGTTCTCCTTATTTATGCCAAGAGGTTATGCCCATGGCGCGGCCATCAGGCCACGCTCTGGGTCTCAATCACGGTGTTTTCGTTGCGATGGTTGAAGGTGTTGCGGCGTCTGCCCACCTCTCTCGTTCACCACATTCAGGGGTCATCAGGCCACGCTCTGGGTTTCAATCACGGTGTTTTCGTTGCGATGATTGAAGATGGCGTGGCGTCTGTCCACCCCGTCAATCACCATGTCGGCGGCCATCATCCCCATCTCCATGGCGGTGTCGGTGAAGATGTAGCGGAATGTCCCCTGACGGCCGGTCATGATGAGGTTGCCTATCGGCATCAGCGCCTTGATGGCTTCGTTGCGACGGGCCTGATAGCCCAGATCCATCAGCGGATAGGCGTATTCGCTGCGCGCCTCGAAGGTCTCATCGCCAAGCTTGGCTGTATCGACGCCGAGGCTCGCGAGATCGGCGGTGACCCGGCCGCGCAGATCAGCGAGCGGCGCCTGCCAGGTGGCATCTCCCGGGTTGCAGGGGATCTCCAGCATCACCGAGGTCTGGCCCTGGGGCGCCATAAAGGGGCTGCGGCGGCGCGGCTCCTGCAAGCGGGTGGCCAGAATATGGGGGTCGGAGAGGTACTGCCAGGTGTTGTCCGACAAATTCTCCTGTTTGAGCGGCATATTGACGAAACGCAGGGATCGGTAGTGCAGATCGCACGGCAAGCCCAGATGCTGGCAGGTGAGCGGCAGCGGCAGGGTAGAGATCACCTGATCAAAGCGCTCGCTCTGCTCCACGTCATCTTGTGACCAATAGACCCGTTCGATGAGGCCATCAGCCTGCTCGAGGCGGGTGATGGTAGCGCCGGTTTTGAGCTCAACCCCTTTGGCAACCAGCCGCTCCCCCAGGGTGGTGAAGATCTGGCCGAAGCCGTACTTGGGGTAGCGGTATTTGCGGGCATAGGTACGCACCGAGATGCTGCCGTTACGTCTTGGCAGCAGGCGGCGCGCCACGTCTTTGAGATCGATCAGGCTGATGCGCTGACCGGCCCAGTCGGCGGAGAGCTGGTCCGGGTTGATGCCCCACAGCTTGCCGGTATAGCCCTCGAAGAACTGGCGATAGAGGGTGCGGCCGAAGTGACTCTGGATCCACTCGGCAAAGCTCGCCTTGGCAAAATCGGTGGGCTTCTTGGCAAAAGGCAACAGCAGCAAGTCTTTCACCGCCCCGGCCATCAGGGCGAGCGGCACCGTCTTGAGCAGGTTGGGCAGGTTCAAGGGGTAGTCATAGGTGCGCCCGCCGAAGCGGATGACGCTCTTGCGCTCGGCGTGGAGCAGATCGTCGCCCATCAGCTCGTCGATAAAGGCGAGCAGCTCGGGGTTCTTGGTGATGAAGCGGTGGCCGCCGTAGTCGAAGCGATACTCGCCGTCGCGCCCCTTGAAGGTCTGGGTGGCGCACATGCCGCCCACCACTGACTCCTGCTCGAACAGGGTGACTGCAAAACCGGCCTGGCGCAGGCGCCAGGCGGCCATCAGACCGGCAGGGCCGGCACCCAGTACCGCAATGTGTTGTGTGTTGTTGTCGCTCATGACTCTTTATCCGAAAAGCTGACCAAAAGAGAAGACGTTGAAAAGGCGGCCCCGCTGAGCCGCCTTGTCATCCGCTGCTGCGCCGCGCTGGGCGATCAGCGCTGGGGACGATAGTTGCGATGCCAGACGGTGACGAAGATCACCAGGTAGCTGGCCCAGGTCAGCAACTGCAAGCCGGCTGGTGAGGCATTGTAGCCAAACAGGGCACGCAGGAAGGTACCAAATACCCCCTGATCGTCGAGAATGTGACTGATGTTGAAGACCGGCGTCGTCCAGAAGGTGATGAGCCCGGCCGCCTGCAGCATGTTGACGGCGGACGACAGCAGTCCGGCGGCGATGATGATGATGAGCAGGCCGGTCCAGCGGAAGAAGGGGGCCAGCGCTACCTTGCGGGTGGAGCGCAGCAGCCCCCACACCAGCACCACCGACAGCAGCAGGCCGCCCAGCGCCCCCATCAGCCCCTCGTGCAGATCCACCCCTTGTCCGGAGTAGATCAGGGCCGAGAAGAACAGCACGGTTTCAAAGCCTTCGCGCATCACCGCCAGGAAGGCGAGCAGCACCAGACCAAACAGGTTGCCGCCGTCGATGGCGGCATCGATGCGCGCCGTCATGGCCCCCACCTGGGATTTGGCCTGCTTCTGCATCCAGACCGCCATGTAGGTGAGCACCAGGGTGGCGAAAATCAGGATCCCCGCCATCAGCAAATGGTTGTAGCGCTCGCTCTCGAACTGGCTCACCACCACCTGGAACAGGAAGGCGACGACGAGGGAGGCAAGCAGACCCAGCCCCACCCCCAGATAGACGAACTTGTTGTAGCGGCTCGCCCCCAGCTTGGCGAGGTAGGAGAGGCAGATGCCGACCAGCAGGAAGGCTTCCAGCCCCTCGCGCAGGGTAATGAGAAAACTTGCAAACATCAGGTTTGAGGCTCCGTAGCGGGCGTGACTGGGAGGGGCTGCAGGGTGAGTTGCAGCCGATTGAGTAGCACTATGGGTGGCTCCGGCAAGCTCGGCTCGGCGGCGCGCACCGCATCATTGACCCACTTGGGGTAGGTGCGGAAATTGAGTCTGATATCGGCCTTGAAGGGGCCCTTGGCATCCGCTGGCAGCGGCCAGGCTTCATCGCGCCAGCCATCGGCCGGAATGCGGGTGTCTTCCAAGAGCTTGGCGTAGCGCCAGAACTTGAGCCCCACCGGCTTGCCCTCGGCATTGCCGAACACTTTTCTGAACAGGCGTGCATTGTCGGGCACGGCGCCATCCACCGGCTGGCCGCTGGCAAGCACCCGCTTGCCGTTAGCGTCGGTGACGGTCAGCTCCAGCCAGAGTTCACGAAAATCGGCGACCCCGGTGGGCAGGGCGTGGCCGGCGCCGGTATTGGCGACCCGCACTATTAGCTCGGGCTGGCCACTCTGGTTTTCAATGCGGGCCGAGAGGGTGGCGCTTGAGCGCAGCAGCGCTAGGCTCTCCTGCTCGAGGGTTGTACTTCTCAGCCCCACCAGCTGGTGCTGGGCGCCGGTAAAGTTGTGGCGATAGAGCCGCTCTTTCACGGTGCCGTTTTCGGTGGACTGGCCGGACACCGGCGCGCCGCCGTTGCCCGGCTCCGGGTTCATGTGGCAGTCGATGCAGGTGCGCCGCTTGGCGGGATCGTCCGCTTTGGCGAAGCTGGAGTTCTCCCACTCGTCCCAGGTGTTGACGATGTTGGCGCCGGTGCCGGGGGCAAACTCGTTGTGGCACGACTTGCACAGGGCCGCGTCGCGGTAGAAATCCTTCTGGTAGGAGGCCTTGTGCATGGCGGGGCGGGCGTTGATCTGCCGCTCCGCCAGCCAGTGCTGGAGGCTGCCACCGGCGGCATCCTCGAACACATAGCTCTCGCGGTCTTTCAGATTCACGGTAAAGGCGCTGTTGCCGCCCGCATCTTCTACCTTGGTGATGCGATGGCAGAGCACACAGCCGGTGCCTTCTTCCACCACGGGCTCGCCTGCTTTGTGGGCGGCAATGAGCGAGGCGCCGCCCTGCTCGAACATGTGGGAGCCCTTGGGCAGATCCTGCTGGCCGTTCATCACCTGCTGGGGCATGTGGCAGCCCTGGCACCACTGACCGAAGGCTTCGCCCTCGGTTTCGCGAGCCAGCGCCTGCACCACCTTGTAGTAGGGGTGGGAGTTGCCCATCAGCCGGTGGTTGCTCTCGCTCCAATCCTGGAACGCCTGTTGGTGGCAGTTCTGGCAGGAGGCGGAGTTGAGCCACTCCTTGGGATGAGTGGTCGGCGCCTTGGCGGGATCCGTGCGCGGGGCATCGAGCCGAAGCCAGTTGGCAAGATAGGGGAGGTTGCCATCGGCGGTGACGAAGGCGTGCAACTCCTCCATCATCGCTTTCACTTCCGGTTGTGGCTTGGCGGGGTCGACCGGCTCGGCGCCATCGCGGGTGTCATGGCCCATGCCGCCCTGGGTCTGTTGGGTCATGCGCAGGTATTCGCCGATAAAGTCCCCCGCCACCATGTTAGCGAGGTTGGCGTGGCCGTTGATGGCGTTGTCGCCGCTCTGCTGGCGGTGGGCCGCCATCAGATAGCGGTTGGTGAAGTTGAACCCGTCCAGATGGCAGGAGTTGCAGCTCATCCAGTTGTCCCCCGCCATGGGGAAGCGGCTGTTGGCGGCAGTGTTGCCGAGGTTGAACAACTGTTCGCCGCGTTTGATCGCTTCGGGGCGCGGATCCGTCTCCACCAGCTTGGCGAAGTGGGGCAGATCCACGGTGACCCGGGCAAACGGGCCGCTGCCGCCGGTATTGAGGCGGGTGAGATCCTGCCCCATGACGTTGTGCACCAGGATGTGGTCGCCGTCTACAAACAAGTCCCGTGGATTCTGGCCCGGTAGGTGACGTAAGAGCTGGGTCGCCTTGGCGCCGCCTTGGAACTTCTTGCGGCGGTGGCGGTTGCTGTTCTGCTTGCCGCTGCGTGACAGGTCGAAAACCAGCAGATCCTCCGAGCCCGCCAGGGTCAGATAGACCCGTTTGCCATCGGCGGCGAAGCGTGCCGCAAACGGGTTGGAGACGATCTGGCTGCGGTTGCCGACGCTGGGCAGGTTGATCTGCAAGAAGAGCTGCTTGCGCTCGTCCACCCGCTCTTTCTCCTCATCGAGATCGATGATGGAGACGGCCGGGAAGACGGTGCTTTGAAACTGGAAGGGGTGGTCGAAGCTCCACAGCACATGGGGCAGCCAGGCTTCGCTGCCATCGGGGGAGAGGGTGATGCCGTCCAGCAGGCGCGGCAGGCCCTGCGAGTCGCTTGGGGTGTCGCTGTGGGTCTCGGCCAGGGTGATGAGCTTGGGCTTGGGCAGGGCAGAACTCTTCGCGTCCTTCTCAAGCTTGGCGAGATCATAGATGGCAAGCTGGCCGGTCATGGCGTGGGTGAGCAGCAGGCGATCGTCGTCGGTCAAGGCCAGCCCACGCGGGGTCTCGGCCGTGGGCACATCCAGCTGCAGCTTGCCCGCCGTGTCATAGGCCTGCAGGCGAGCTGATTCGAACAGCGTGACCCAGAACCACTGCCGCTTAGGATCGAAGATGACCCCGTAGGGGCGATGGCCGGTGGGGATCGCCTTGTCCAGGGTGAGATCATCATCCAGCAGCAGCAGGCGATCGCCGCGATAATCGCTCACCAACAGGGTGCCGTCATCTGCGCGGGCCAGCTGGCGCAGATCGCCCCCCAACTGCACCTCGTTGAGCCGCTTGCCAGTGTCCCGCTCGAGCAGGGTGACGGAGCCGGCACTCTGGTTGGCGGTGACCAGGCGCGGAGCGTTCCCCTCGTCATAGGCAATCATGGCGGCGCCCATCTCCTGGGCCGAGGCGGTCCCCAGCAGCAGGGTGGCCAACATCAGGGATAACAACAACTTCAACATAAGATCAGGTGCGCCATTTCAAGATGGTCCAGCGCCAGGCATGGCGCAGCACCAGAGGAGTCAACGCGAGCGCGCTCAGCCAGTGGGCCCAGCTGGCAAGGTTACCCAGGCCATCGCCCGGGGTGCCGTGCAGTACCAGCAGCAGCCCGCTGGCCAGACAAATCAACAGCAAGGCTTCGATGATGCGGCCGGTGGTGCGCAAGAAAGGCTTGCGGCTTTTGCGCAGCAGGCTGCGATGGGAGAGCCAGAAGGCGCCGAACAGCAGGGGGAACAGGGTGAGCGAGAGGGCGACGTGCAGGAACAGGTTCCAGCGTGCCAGCGACCAGAGCGGGGTCAGCGGTTCCCACAGCAGCAGGCCGGAGAAGAACATCAGATAGAGGGAGCCCTCGGCGGCCTGATGGTGATAGGCCAGCCACTGCCAGCAGTGTCGTGGTGAGAGGGAAAGGCTTGTCATAGGTGCTCCAACGCCCGGGCAGTGCAGCCCGGGGGAGCAAGTTTACAATGCAGGAAAGGTAATGAAAAGAGTTATCAATTCTGCTCTTGATGAACAAAGGCTGAATGAAAACCGGCGCTATTTGTGGTCCGCCAGCCGCTCGGTCACCGCGTAGATGAGTGCCGCGGTGGAGAAGGCGAGAAACACGATCACCGACCACTTCATCTCCACCTCGTTGCCGACCCCGTCATCCAGGAAGGCCTTGAGCACTTCAATCCCGGCAATGGTGACCAGGGAGTTGATGACGATGAGCTTGAGGGAGGCGAAGTTGATCTTGCTGAGCCAGTTGTTGCCGAGCGCCTCGCGCTGCTCCTGGGTCTGGATGAACTGCACATAGCCGCAGATGGAGACCAGTATCAGCATCTGGGCCACCAGCACGAAGTCCACCAGGGTGAGCACGCCGGTGATGAGATCCATGTAGTGAATGCCCACGATGTCGATGCACAGGGCATAAAGCAGCATGGCGAATTTCACCATCAGCAGGGCCACGCAGACCAGAATGCAGACATAGAAGGGGAACATCATCAACCGGCTGCCATTGAGCATGAAGTTGAAACGGCGCATGAAAACTCCTGAAGAGGGTGAGGTTGCGCTGATTATGGCGCGGATCCGCCATCGAGGGCATCCCTGTTTGCGCACAGAGGGCTGATGGCGGCAGAGCAAGCGGAAACGAAAAAAGCCCAGCCATAAGGCTGGGCTTTCGAATGTGGCTCCCTCGACAGGACTTGAACCTGTGACATACGGATTAACAGTCCGCCGTTCTACCGACTGAACTACGAGGGAATTGGCTCCTCCTACTGGACTTGAACCAGTGACATACGGATTAACAGTCCGCCGTTCTACCGACTGAACTAAGGAGGAATTGCCTGTCTCGTCGAGACGGTGCGGATATTAATGGCCCATCCGCCGGGTGTCAACCCGCGATCCGCTGCAAAAAGGGGATTTCGGCCCGTTTGCCCAAAACTTGGCCGCTGCGGACTATTTTCAGCACAATCAGCAGCTTGGCGTTGGCTTCTCGGGCGCAGTGAGACGGCTCAGTGGCATAAGGAGGGGATGGATGAGGATATGCCGATGCTCGGGATGGCATGGTCAGGGATAAGCAGCTGTCTTATGGCCGAGCAATGACAGATATAAAAGGAGGGGCAGGGGCACGCATAAGGGCGGGAGAAATTGGTTAGCAGGCGAAGTGAGTGTGCTGCGTAATGGTGAGAAAAGTGGTCGATATGCTGACAATAAACGGTAATTCTGCGTGGTAACGGCCATTCATTGATCCCGCCCATCGAAATATTTCATCGGCTGGGGTATGGTTGGCCAGGATACCATCGCCGTGTCGACAGCTCTGCCGGCCCTTGATGATGATCGGGCGCCGGTTCAATCCGGCCTTTATCTCCCTCTTCTGGTATTACGAATACATGCACAACCAAGCACCTTTGCAAAGCGTGAAGCTGGCCATTGCTTTACGCCAATCCTGTATTGACGAACCCTACAGTGTTCCCCGCTTCGGCCGCGACCTGATCGCCGGCATCACGGTCGGCATCATTGCCATTCCGTTGGCCATGGCGCTGGCCATTGCCAGCGGTGTGCCGCCGCAGCACGGTCTCTATACCGCCATCATTGCCGGCATCGTCATCGCCGTGACCGGCGGCTCCCGCTTCTCCATTTCGGGGCCGACCGCCGCCTTCGTGGTGATCCTCTATCCGGTGGCCCAGCAGTTCGGTGTGGGCGGCCTGTTGATGGCGACCCTGATCTCGGGCTTCTTTCTGGTGGCCATGGGGGTGGCCCGGCTCGGACGCCTCATCGAGTACATTCCGCCTTCGGTGACCCTGGGCTTCACCGGTGGTATCGCCATCGTGATTGCAACCCTGCAGATCAAGGACTTCTTTGGCCTGCACGTGCCTGAAATGCCGGAAACCTACATCGGCAAGGTCGAGGCGCTGGTCCATGCCCTGCCCAGTTGGCAGTGGGGGGATACGCTGGTCGGCATTGCGACCCTGGCGGTGCTGCTGCTCTGGCCGCGCCTGCGGCTGCCGGTGCCCGGTCACCTGCCCGCCGTGCTGGTGGGGGTGGGCCTTGGCTTTGGCCTGCATCAGTTCGGGGTGGACGTCGCCACCATCGGCAGCAAGTTCAGCTATACCCTGGCCGACGGCAGTCAGGGCATGGGGATCCCGCCCATCGCGCCGACCCTGGTAATGCCCTGGGCTCTGCCGGGGCCGGATGGCTTGCCGGTGGAGTGGAACCTGGCCGCCATCGAGCGCCTGTTGCCCGCGGCCTTCTCCATGGCGATGTTGGGAGCCATCGAATCCTTGCTCTGCGCCGTGGTGCTGGACGGCATGACAGGTCGCAAGCACAGCTCCAACGCTGAGCTGGTGGGGCAGGGGCTTGGCAACATAGTCGCCCCCTTCTTCGGCGGCATCACCGCCACCGCTGCCATTGCCCGCTCCGCCGCCAACGTGCGGGCCGGGGCTACCTCTCCCATCTCCGGCATCGTGCATGCGCTGGTGGTGCTGGCGGCCATTCTGGTGCTGGCGCCCTGGCTCTCCTGGCTGCCGCTCTCGGCCATGGCGGCCCTGCTGCTCATCGTCGCCTGGAACATGAGCGAGGCGCACAAGGTGGTGGAGCTGATCCGCCGTGCCCCCAAATCCGACGTGCTAGTGCTGCTGGTCTGTCTGTCGCTGACCGTCATCTTCGACATGGTCATCGCCATCACCTTCGGGGTGATCCTCGCCTCCCTGCTGTTCATGCGCGAAATTGCCAAGATGACCAAGCTGCACGATCTGGCGGATCACAAGCGCTATGCCCATGAGGTGCCGGAGCAGGCGCTGCTCTACAAGATCAACGGTCCGCTGTTCTTTGCGGCTGCCGAGCGGGTGTTCGGCGAGCTGGTAGCCCAGGTCAAAGGCCACAAACTGCTGGTACTGCAGATGGAGGCGGTCTCCATCCTGGACGCGGGCGGGCTCTCCGCCTTCCTGCAGTTTGAAAAGCAGATGGCCAAGGCGGGGGTGCAACTGAGGGTGGCCGAGTTGCAGTTCCAGCCGCTCAAGACCCTGGCGCGCGCCAAGGTGCGTCCGGTGCCCGGTCAGCTGGAGTTTTACGGCTCGCTGGAAGAGGCGCTCAAAGGCGAGCACTTGCACGAAGCGACTGGAAATTGATGGAAAGGGATACGAAACGGCATGTTTTTAGTCACTTGGTTCGGATAATGAGCAAACGAACGCAAAAAGTGAAAAATTGCATTGACCGCATGCCGTCGTATCCCGTACATTACGCCCCGTTCCAGCGCAACAGCGCAGCGAACACCGTGCTGGCTGAGCACGTTAAACAGCAGACCAAAATTTGGTGAGGTGTCCGAGTGGCTGAAGGAGCACGCCTGGAAAGTGTGTATACGGCAACGTATCGAGG
>NZ_JAPDCM010000025.1:0-24536 GCF_027706125.1 Aeromonas sp. Y318-1 | reverse complement strand
ATCAGATATGTTTGGGCGAGGGAGCAAACAGCAGAGGCTGTCGTTCCTCACTATCACTTGATGTTTTTCTTAAATGGGGATGCCTATTGCTCTCTGGGGAGATTTAAGTCTGAGAATATGAATCTGGCAAACAAGCTTAGAGTGGCTTGGCATCGAGCTGTCTTTGAGGCGGATGTATCAATTGATTTTTGCAGGAGGCGAGGGTTAGTTGAACTTTCAGAGGAGGGACAGCACGAAGTTTTTTCAGATGATCCTGTGGCTATAAAAAAAGTGCTGCTCCATGCGGCCTACCTTGCCAAAAAGGAATCGAAGCGCCGTGGAGAGGGATATCAGTGTTTCGGGGGGAGTAACCTTTGAAGGCTTATTGGTGTTGATAAAAAGACTTTTACTGCAGTTTTAGATGGCATCTGATCCGGGAGTTTCTGCTCCCGGATCTGTTAAGCTAACCCTCATTTGTTATCGCATCAGTTGGAGTAACCCATGGCAGCCTATTCCCCTCCCTTCACCCTGACCCATGCCATGTTGAGTCGAGTGGCGGAGATCGCCGAGTTGGTGGGGCAGTGGCGGTTTGCTCAGAGTTCTCAGGTGCCGATGCTGCGTCGAGAGAACCGGATCCGCACTATCCAAGCCTCCTTGGCTATAGAGCACAATACCCTGAGTGTCGAGCAGGTGACGGCAGTGATTGAGGGGAAGACGGTGCTTGGGCTTCCACGGGAAATCCAAGAGGTCCGTAATGCGTTTGCGGCCTATGAAGCAATGCCTGATTGGGATCCTGCTTTAGCGGAAGATTTACTTGGTGCTCACGGACTCCTGATGCGTGGACTCTGCGATGATGCGGGTCACTGGCGTAGCGGTGGCGTAGGTATCTATCGAGGCGAGCAGTTAGTGCATATGGCTCCCCCTGCGAACCAGGTCCCTCGTCTGATGGGACCGCTATTGACTTGGCTGGCTGAGAACGAGGCTCATCCGCTGCCATATAAAGGGGTTTGGTCGGTGTGAATTGCCCCTAGTTCCCTAGAGACCTAACTGCCTTAAAATGAGGCCAGCATTGGAGGTGCCATGGTCCGTCAGCGTTATCCAGAAACTTTCAAAATCGAAGCTGTTAAACAAGTTACTGAGCGTGAGATGCCTGTGGCTGACGTTGCACGAGCCCTTGGGGTATCCAGCCACATTCTGTATGCCTAGCTCAAGCAGTACGGCAAGCCTGCAGAGCAGCAACACGATGAGTCTGCCTTGCAAGCCGAGATACACTGCTTGAAAACCGATCTGCGTCAATTAACCGAGGAGAGCGCAACATCTTAAAAGAGGTGGGATTCAATCGGGTGTGCGGCGACCATGTGAAAACATGCAGTTGCGGAGGATTGTTGAATGAAACGAACATTTACAGCAAAGAAAAAGGGGACTGCCGAAGCAGTCCCTGAGTTAGGCTCATTGCGATAACACATGTCTGAAGTTTGGTTCAATTGTATTATCTACATGTTAACCACAGCTGCTCACAGAGAGCGTTGTTTAACTCAACTAAGTCGAGCGTTCACCGTCTAGCAGGGCGGCTATACCATGACCAGTCTGGAAATACGTGACCACTACAATATTGAGGTGTCAGCGAACATATCAGAGTGGGCCGGCTCCGGCGGAGGGCTTACAGATATAGATGCTCGGGGCCAGACCGCTCACTTGGGGATAACGAATATTAACCTGTTCGCACACTGCTGCTGTCAGTGACTGTGGAACCAATGCAACCACACAGCCACCAAACCCGCCACCAGTCATCCTCACACCACCACGACTGCCGATGATCTCTTTGATCATGTCGACCAAGGCGTCGATAGCAGGCACTGTGATGGCAAAATCATCACGCATCGAGGCATGGGACAGCGCCATTAATTCGGCCATCATGACCATGTCTTCATTCGCAAGCGCATCGGCTGCTGCCAGCGTTCGTTCATTCTCGGAGATGACGTGGCGTGCACGGCTCGCGACGACAGGATCCAGTTCGTTGGCTCGCTCGGTGAACTGGGTCATCGTCAGATCGCGCAGTGCCTTGACCCCAAAATGCCGTGCGGCCTCTTCACACTGTGCCCTGCGGGTATT
This sequence comes from Aeromonas sp. Y318-1, assembly GCF_027706125.1. NCBI lineage: Bacteria > Pseudomonadati > Pseudomonadota > Gammaproteobacteria > Aeromonadales > Aeromonadaceae > Aeromonas > Aeromonas sp. Y318-1. The sequence continues at coordinate 22,445 of NZ_JAPDCM010000025.1, read as the reverse complement.
GTATTCGCTATCCACCAGGCCCCGACGTACGTTCGAGTTGATGATGACCACATCAATGTCGGCTGGCATGCTCACAGGACAGGTATCCAGACTGCGGCAATCGATCAGCAGAGCATGATCTTGCTGACCCAGAGCCGAGATGAACTGATCCATGATGCCGCAGTTGCAACCGACGAACCTGTTTTCCGCCAGTTGTCCATTCAGGGCGATATCTGCTTGGCTGATGTCGAGGTGATTCATCTCTTTGAAGATCTGTCCTACTGCCACTTCCAGAGAGGCGGAAGAGCTCAGGCCTGCTCCCTGAGGTACATTGCCACTGATTACCAGGTCTGCCCCTGTCAGTTGACAGCCTCGCAATAGCAAATATTTGACGACGCCTCGCACATAGTTGGCCCACAGGTATTCCGGGCGCGCCTCTATGGGGTGGCGTAAGTCAAATTCATCCAGTTGGTTGTGATAGTCGGCAGCGATAACCCTGATCAGACTATCTTGGCGGGGGGCAGCACTGATCACGGTCTGATAATCGATGGCGCAGGGTAGCACGAAGCCATCGTTATAGTCCGTGTGTTCCCCAATGAGGTTAACACGCCCAGGTGCCTGAATGGCGAGGGTCGGGCGATAACCATACTGAGTGTAAAAGGTATGTTCAGTCACGCTGTGTGGCGATTCAATACTCATATCTCAACCTCAAACCTGTTCACGAAAATGGATATCGCTGACGGAACGCAGGCGTTCGGCCGCCTGTTCTGCCGTCAGGTCACGTTGTGTTTCTGCCAGCATTTCATAGCCCACCATAAACTTGCGTACGCTCGCAGAGCGCAGCAGGGGCGGGTAGAAGTGGGCATGCAACTGCCAGTGATCATTCTCTTCGCCATTGAATGGCGCACCATGCCATCCCATCGAATAGGGGAAGGAGCACTGAAACAGGTTGTCATAGCGGCTGGTTAGTTTTTTGAGCGCCAGTGCGAGGTCTGCACGCTGTTGCGGTGTCAGTGTCGGTAGACGTGTTACCGCAAACTTTGGAAGCAACAGGGTTTCGAAGGGCCAGGCAGCCCAATAAGGCACTACTGCCAGCCAGTGTTCCGTTTCCACTACGGTGCGGCTGCCGTCAGCCTGCTCGCGTTCCGCATAATCGAGCAACATGGCTCGACCATGTTTGGCAAAATACTCCCGTTGGGCGACATCTTCCCGCGCGGCTTCGTTGGGCAAGAAGTCGTTGGCCCATATCTGCCCATGGGGATGGGGATTGGAGCACCCCATCATGGTGCCCTTGTTTTCGAATACTTGGATCCAGCGGTATTCGCGCCCCAGCTCTGCAGTTTGTTCACACCAGGTGTTGACCACGGCAGTGAGGGAGGGGATAGACAACTCGGGCAAGGTCTTGCTGTGATCCGGTGAGAAGCAGATTACCCTGCTGGTGCCGCGTGCACTCTCTAGCTGGAAGAGGGGGTCCTCGCTGGTTGGGGCCATAGGTGTATCAACCATCAGTGCCGCAAAGTCGTTGGTAAAAACGAAGGTCGACGGATAATCCGGATTTTTGTCACCAGTGACGCGAGTGTTGCCGGCGCAGAGGAAGCAATCCGGATCGTGAATGGATCGCTGGGTGCGATCAGGTTCATCCTGCTGCCCCTGCCAAGGGCGCTTCGCCCTGTGGGGAGAAACTAGAACCCACTGCTGGATCAATGGGTTGTAACGACGGTGGGGGTGATCGGTTGGTTCAAATTGCATAGGAAGGCCTGTCTCGTTCTGTACATTCATGGAAGGGGGTAACCGTTTGGATTTTGGGATTGCCAGCGCCAGGTATCAGCCGTCATCTCATCAAGCGTGCGATAAGCCTTCCACCCCAGCTCGTTATAGGCTCGTGTTGGATCTGCCCAACACTGTGCTATGTCCCCAGCGCGGCGCGGCACGATCTCATAAGGCAGTTCGCGGCCACAGGCCTTGGAGAAGGCGGCATGAATGTCCAGGACACTGTAGCCATGCCCAGTGCCCAGGTTGTACACATGGACGCCAGCTTGCCCAAGCGCATGTTTCAAGGCTGCGACGTGGCCATCGGCTAGATCCATGACATGAATGTAATCCCGCACACCGGTACCATCTGGTGTCGGGTAGTCATCACCAAAGATGGCGAGTTTGGCACGGCGGCCCACTGCCACCTGGGCAATATAGGGCATCAGGTTATTGGGAATGCCCTGGGGATCCTCGCCCATCAGGCCGCTGGGATGGGCGCCCACCGGATTGAAATAGCGCAACAGGGTCAATGACCAGTCGGGGGCTGAGTGTGCAAAGTCCTTGATGAGGCGCTCCACCATCAGCTTGCTTTGACCATAAGGGTTGGTGGCGTGAAAGGTGGGCGACTCCTCGGTGATGGGCATGATCTCCGGCTCGCCATAGACGGTGGCAGATGAGCTGAACAGCAGGGTCTTGACCCCGGCGCGTCGCATTGCCTGCAGCAACACCAGGGTGCCGCTGACATTGTTGTCATAGTACTCGAGAGGCTTTTGTACCGATTCCCCTACGGCCTTGAGGCCTGCGAAATGGATCACGGCATCTATCTGCTGGTCTGCAAACACACGATCCAGCAGGTCGGCATCCCGCACATCACCGTGATAGTGCTGGGGGCGCAGTCCGCTGAGGCTGTGGATACGTTCGAGGACGCTCTCTTTGCTGTTAACCAGATTGTCCAACAAGATGGGGGTCATCCCGGCAGCGATAAGCTGCAAGCAGGTATGACTACCTATGTAACCAGTTCCACCTGTCACGAGTATCTTCAACATTAATCGCTCCTTGGTGCTCGTTTTCATTGGGTTTTATTTGGTGTAATCGCTTTCCCTTATTCTGCGCTTGTGAACAAGGTCCTGGAAGATGCATCTCCATTTGATGTGATTTTTGTCACATTTTTCACCGCGATGAGCATGAGAATGGATAAGGGTGTATGTAAATGGATTACACAGCGAGACGCTCGTATTGATAGAATGCTCCCGCTTTTGACATGAAAGCCGTGTCAGGTATTGGAAATGTCGGTAGTATCTTGACCCTATAAAGCACTGGTTTTTATTTATACCGTTCACCGGAAAAGCTAATTCATGGCAACCATCAAAGATGTAGCACTCCTGTCAGGCGTATCCGTCGCCACAGTCTCACGTGTCATCAATAATTCGCCAAAGGCAAGTCAGGCGTCACGCGATGCCGTCTTCAAGGCGATGCATGAACTCAACTACCACCCCAACGCGAATGCGAGAGCCTTGGCCCATCAGAACAACGAAACGCTGGGGTTGATTGTTGCCGATGTGTCTGACCCCTTCTTTGGCACCATGGTTAAAGCAGTTGAGCAGGTGGCGCAGGCTACGGGGAATTTTCTGCTCATCGGAAATGGCTACCACGACGCAGCCAAAGAGAAGCACGTAATAGAGCAGTTGATAGGGCATCGCTGCTCTGGCTTGGTGGTTCATGCCAAAATGCTGCCAGATGAAGAGCTGATCCAGATGATGAGCTATGTTCCCGGCATGGTGCTAATCAACCGTATCGTTCCAGGGTTCGAGTCCCGTTGTGTGGCGCTGGACGATCGCTATGGTTCCTGGCTTGCAACTCGTCACCTGATCCAGGAAGGGCACAAGAAGATAGGGTTTCTGTGTTCAAATCATCTGATCTCTGACTCTCAGGATCGCATGCAGGGGTATCTGGATGCGCTGCAAGAGCACAATATCCCGGTCGATGAGCGCCTGATCTCCCGTGGCAGTCCGGATGAGCTGGGAGGTGAAGCCGCGATGACTGAGTTGTTGAGCCGGGGGCAACAGATGACGGCGGTCGTCTGTTATAACGATTCGATGGCGGCAGGAGCTTTGTCCGTGCTTAGCGACAACGGGGTCGAGGTTCCCCAGGAGCTATCTCTGGTGGGGTTTGATGATGTACTGATATCCCGCTACTTGCGCCCTCGTCTGACTACGGTGCGTTATCCCATCATCGCCATGGCGACCCAGGCCGCCGAGCTGGCCATTGCTCTGGCAAAAGGTGGGCCCTTGCCCCAGACGACACATATGTTCAGCCCGACTCTGGTACGCCGTCATTCAGTCCGCAGTATCGATTGATCGACGATTTGGCAACCTGAATTCATCGGCCATCAGGCAAGGTTACCCGTCAGGGGCCTTGCCTTTTTAGTGCCTCATCTTCTTCCTCTCTCTTTTGTCGCTCACTCCTGTGGGGTCGGGAAGGTCTCACGGTGCCTTCCTATGCCCTGCACGAGGAGGTCATGTCTGCTGCGATGAGTCTGGTCGAGTCATGGTTCTCAGGTGTAGATATTACCATTACGAGTGTAATCGATAACACATGATTTGTTATCAAATACCCCTTTAATTTCAATTGCTTGAGTTTGCCTTGTGGCTTTATCAAGCGTTTTTATAGCAGTGTTTATGTAATAATTACAGTTTTGTGAGTTTTGTCATGTCAATGATGGCACAGTTATTCCTATAATCTCCATCGGACAGTGAAAGCGCTTTCCCTATGGGTTGGTAAGCGGTTCATCAAGATAACAATGCAACAGTGGAATAAAGGAATAACTATGAAAGTGAAACTACTGACGACATCCGTTGCCCTCGCTCTGTCAATGACTGCATTGAATGCTAATGCTGTTGATTTTACAGGCTATTTCCGCTCTGGCGTAGGTGTGTCCCAAGACGGTGATATGCAAACCGGTCGACAGAACTTTGTCGGTCGTCTGGGTAACGAAAGCGATACCTATACCGAAATTGGTATTGGTCAGGAGGTTTACAACAAGGATGGCAAGACTTTCTATGTAGACAGCATGTTCAGCATGCAGAGCGATGGCTCCAATGACTATGAAAGTACCACCACTGTGTGTAACTTCGATCAAAAGGAGTGCAAGGATGATGCAACATTTGCCCTGCGCCAATTCAATGTTAAGGCCAAGGGGCTGATTTCCGCTGCGCCCGATGCCGTGGTTTGGGCTGGCAAGCGCTTCTATCAGCGTCACGACCTTCACATCATCGATACCAAATACTGGAATATCTCGGGAGCCGGTGCCGGTGTTGAAAACCTCAAGGCAGGTCCAGGCGCCTTCTCACTGGCGTGGATCCGGTCTGATGGTAACGATATCGATAACTCGATTGTTAACAATGACCTCAACGTTAACTTCCTGGACCTGCGCTATGCCGGCTGGGCTCCCTGGGAAGGGGCCTGGACTGAAGCGGGTGTCAGCTATGCCATGCCCAATCCGACCGATGAGCAGGAGAAGGCCGGTAATCTCTATGATCCCAAAAATGGTGTCATGCTGACCGCAGAAATGAGTCAATATTTTGCCGATAGCCGCATCTACGAGAAGTTGGTGCTGCAATATGCTGACAAAGGGCTGGCCCAGAACATGATCTCCCAAGGGGGCGGTTGGTATGATGTTTGGCATCTGACCGATGATGCCAAGGGATACCGGGTGATTCTGACTGGTGACATTCCCATGGGAGAGAAATTCAGTGTGAACCATGTATTCACTTACGGTAAGGGTGAGAAACTTGAAGCATGGCATGACAACACCGAACTGTTCAGCGCTGTCGCGCGAGGCGGTTATGCGTGGACTGACATCATGAAGACGCTGGTTGAAGCCGGTACTTATGAGAGCACCAAGACCTGGACAAGCGGCTCTGAAGAGAAATCGAGTGGTCAAAAATATACCTTGGCTCAAGCTTGGTCAGCTGGTCCCAGCATGTTTGCCCGCCCGGAGATCCGTGTTTTTGCCAGCTATCTGAAAGATGGCGAAGGCAAATCCTTCAACGGCGGTGAGGATGATAATACCTGGAACTTCGGCGTGCAGGCCGAAGCCTGGTGGTAAAACCCGACTCGTTACACCACAGGGAGCCCGCTTGGGCTCCCTTTTTTATTTTGCATTGAGGACTCGCCTTGTCGTGCTGACGTCGTCTTAGGGAGCCCGATGTTGCGAGTCCCGGCTACGGAGGCTGCAGTCGGTGAGTCTGTTTGCCTCGGGGAGAGGGTGGTCATGTTTTCGGTGATGGTACCGGAGGGCCCCGAGCGACTCTGCTTAGTGGAGCTGCCACCCGCATCCAGAGTCATTACGCGCAGGCAAGTGGCGGGATGATATGCGTTGGTGATAAAGGGCGAAGAGACGGGCGAAGTCATGTCCAGGTGGCAGAATGAAAAGGCGCACTACCTACTGCGCCTCTGTGCAACGTTATATATTTACTGCAACAGGAAGGCATCCAGCGCATAGGTGGGTTTGCCGCTGTTGTCCATCAGCCCCAGGCTGTAACCCTGCCAGTTCTTGTAGCTTTGTGGTTCCCAGTAGAGCACTCCGAGCCCTTTGCTATCGGGGATCCACGTCATCTTATTGAGTAGATCAGCAATGGTGTCGTAACTGTTTTTCGGGTCATCCCATGGCATGCCCACCTCGACAATCATCACCTCCTTGCCATAGCGGGTCACCATATCGGAGAGGTTGTCGTAGCAGAGGTTGTTGAGGGTGAACCAGTCGCCGTTGCCACTCTGGGTTGGGTAGATGGAGGCACCAATGACATCCCACTTGGCACCGTTGTTCTTTAGGCCATCAAACATCCAACGATAGAGGCTGTTGTTCTCGCAGTTGGCCAGGTGGACGATGACCTTGGTGCTACTGTTGACCGCCTTGACGGCGTCATAACCGCTGTTGATGAGCCAGGCAAAGTTCTTCATGTTGACCGAGGCGCGCCCCTCTTCCCAGAGCATGCCATTGTTGGTCTCGTTGCCCACCTGTACCCACTTGGGGGTGATGCCTGCGTTTTTCAGGGCTACCAGGGAGTTGTAGGTGTGCCACCATACGTTCGACATCAGCTGATCAAAGGTGTAGCTCTGCCAGGCCGCCGGCTTGGTCTGCTTGCCAGGGTCGGCCCAACTGTCGCTGTAGTGGAAGTCAATCAGCAGATCGAAACCGGCCGCCTTGGCCCGCTTGGCCTTGGCGATGACGTCACTGATGTTGTTCCAGCCATCAGCAGGATTGACCCATACCCTGAGCCGGATGGTGTTCATACCGTGCTCTTTCAGGGTTTTTAACAGATCCTGCTGCTGGCCGGCGTCGTTATAGAACTTGTATCCGGTGTTCTCCATCTGGGTCAGCCAGCTGACGTCAGCCCCCTTGACCATGGCCTCTCCCTGGCCATGAAACAGCAGGGCGCTGCCAAGCAGCATGGTGGTAAGTAGATGTCTCTTCATTGTTGTTATCTCCTGTCTGGATGTGTGTAGGGTGGCGACAGGGATGCAGTCCCGCGCCGGGATGGCGTCGCCGTGTGACGCCATCCCGGCGGAGGCTGGGGCCGCCTTGCGGCGGCCCTGGGATCACCCGGCGGGGGAGACGGTGACCTGGATGTGTTGGGGATCGCGGCGATCCAGTGTGATGCGATACTGGCCGTCGTGGGGCGGGGTGAACTTCATGTCGCTCCACTGCCAGCCGGCCTTGACTACCACCGGTTTGTCCGCCTCGACCTTGACGGCGGGGTCGAACTGGCCATAGCTGGTGTCGGCCTTCCACTTCTCGTCGGCAATCTTGAACTTGTAGGCGCCGTGACTGGCCTGCAACGCCACCTGTACCGACAGCAAGTCTCCTTGCTGGGTCACCAGTTGCTGGTCTGCCGGTGCCTCCCAGTTGTTCATCTCGCCACGCAGGAATAGCGGGCGTGCCAGGGGATCCTCCTCATTGGCCAGCGCGGGCTGGAGGCAGGCAATCAGGGTAGTCAGCAACAGTGTCTTCTTGAACATGGGAGGTCCTCTTTGTGGTGTGTGGTCAGGCACTCTGCAGGGTGAAGCGGCGGGTCAGCGACAGTTGCTGCTGCGAGAGCTGCTGTAACTGGTCGCTGGTCTGTGCCACCCTGGCCAGGGCGCCCTGGTTGTCGTCGGCAATCCGGGCGATGTTGGTAATGTTGCGGGCGATCTCAGCACTGGTCTGCTGTTGCTGCAGGGTCGCGCTGGCGATACGGCTGCTCTGTTCGGCCACTTGCTGCAGCGCCTTGGATAGTTCTGCCAGGGTGGCGCAACCTGCATCGCTATCGGTGCGGCTCTGGGCCATCGCGTCGTGGCAGCGCAGCATGGTGGCGACCGCGCCGCGGGTGCTCTGCTGCAGATCGTCGATGATCCCCTGGATACGAGTGGTGGAGTCTGCGGTGTGGTGTGCCAGCTGACGCACCTCGTCGGCCACCACGGCAAAGCCACGCCCCTGTTCGCCGGCGCGGGCCGCCTCGATGGCGGCGTTGAGGGCCAGCAGATTGGTTTGTTCCGTGATGCGCCCGATCAGGGCAAGGATTTCACCGATGTTGACGCTCAATGTCTGCACCTGCTCCACACTGCGGCGTGATTGCGCCAACTCGTCAGCCAGTTGCTGCAGCCGTTTGCCGGTCGCAGCCCCACGCAGGCTGGCGGCGTGGGCTGCCGCAGCTATGTTGCCGAGTGTCTGCTCGGTCTGGCCAATACTCCCGGCAACCTCGCGAACCGAGTAGTCCATCTCCTCCATGGCGCTACAGACCCCTGTGGTCTCGTTGCGCTGTTCGCCGATGGCAAGCTGTGCGTGATGCTGGGCTTGCTGGTTCTGGCCGGCCATGCGGCCGAGCGCGTCGGCCGCATGAACTATCTGACCGAGCATGCCGCTCATCTCGTCGGCCAGGGCATTGATGCCGATGGCAAGCTGGCCAAACTCGTCGTGGCGCAGCAGCGGTACGCGTTTGCGCATGTCTCCCTGGCTCAGTGCCTTGAGGGTGGTGAGGATATGGTGCAGCGGCTGGCGGATGGCGTGCACCAGGTGCCACAGCACCAGGGCGCCGAGACCGAGAGAGAGCAGCAGGCCGGCGCACAGCCCGAGGCGTAGCCAGAGCAGAATGGCGCCGCTGCCGGCGGTGCTCTGGTGAAGCTGCTCGTCGATTGCTCCGTCAAGTTCGCTCAGCTCGCCTAGCAGACTGTCGATGAAACGGCTGGCTTGTGCGCTTTGGTTGCGAAGCATGATGCTTTGCTCGACCAGTGACAGGTGGCGGGCCAGCAAGCTGTCTGGACCACTTAGCAGGGTTGCGAGGGTATCGAGCCGTGCCCCTGTGCTACGTTCCAGGCTTAGGGTTGCGCCGAAAGCATCTTCTTGGCCTGCAAGCTGGCGCTCCAGCTCCTTGCGCAGATCTGTCATCTGCTTATTGGCCCGTTCATTGATGGCTAAGCGTGCCGCAATAGGAGCCGGGTCTTGCTGCTTGAGGATCTCCTGAGTAGCACTGACTTGCTGTTCCAGGTTCGCCAGCAGACGATTCTTGAGCAATGCGGCAGGATGGCTACCCAGAGGGGCAAGCAGTACATCGAGGGCACTGGCAAATTGGCGCGCCGTGCTGCCGAGGCGGGTGTCGGCAGCCAGCTTGCTCTGTTCGAGGCGGTTGTGGGCATAGTCATCGACCAGTTGTTGGGCCAGTTGCCAGTAGGCGGCCTGTTGCTCGCGCAGGCTATCGACGCGCTTACTCTGCTTTGGTTCCCCTGCTATCTGCCTAGCCAGGATGTTTAGGTCCTGCTCGAAGTGTGCTTGCCATTGCTGCATCTGCTGACGTGCTGCATCCAGATCCTCATCTCTGGTCTGCAGTAATGCGTTGCCCAGATGGCGGTCAAGCGTGAACAGATCGCGAGTCACGGCGCGGCTTTGTACCAGGGTTGGAGCAGTATGGCTGGCAAGTGTCCCTACCTGGTCGGCCAGCCGCTGGCCGGCGTAGAGGGAGAGGGCTACGGAGAGCAGCAGTAGCAACAGGATGACGGCAAAGCCCAGCGCCAGGCGCTGGATGATGGAAAGGTGACGGGTACGTAATTTCATGGTATCGATTACATGTGGTATTGAGCCAACCCGGCCTGATGGCAGAAGTGATAAGTCATCTATTATCAGTGTCTTACTTTAGTGAAAAATAAGGCTTTGATAAGACAGGGCACCTGAATCTGATTTCTGTGTAACTTTTTCACTATTATGTGAATCTTTTACACTCTTTCTCGGTACCCTTGTACGGGATTTGTCCTGGGTTGCGAGCCCGCTCTCATTTTGTGTCCTGCGCCCGGGAATAAAAAAAGCCCCCGACTGGGCGGGGGTAAAGTGGATCGGGGCATGCAGTAGCCCTATTTAGCGGCTGATCCTGAGCCCTTCGGCATTGAAAACAAGGCAATTTTGCGGGGCAAAGAAAACATCCATCTTCTGGTACGGATGAAACTCCCCATCCCCTGCCAGCAGCAGCTTGAAGCCGTCGGTGCCGCAGCACTGGCCGAACAGATAGGTGCTGTTGCCAAGACGCTCCACTACCTCGCAGGTAAAGGCGAGGTGGATCCCCTCTGCGCCCGGCACCACATGCTCGGGACGCAGGCCAAGGGAGATCTCGCTGCCCGGCTCGAGTCGCTCGGTGAGGATGGGCAGGGTGAGCTCCTGCTGGCCGGCTACCCTGACCCGGATCTGCTCCGGGCTCCAGGCCAGAACGCTGGCTGGCAGGAAGTTCATCTTGGGTGAGCCGATGAAACCGGCCACGAAACGGTTGCAGGGCTTGTAGTAGAGCTCCATTGGCGAGCCGACCTGTTCCACCTTGCCATAGTTCATCACCACTATCTTGTCGGCCAGGGTCATGGCCTCCACCTGGTCGTGGGTCACGTAGATCATGGTGGTCTTGAGTTCCTGATGCAGCTTGGCGATGTGCAGGCGCATCTCGACACGCAGCTCGGCATCGAGGTTGGAGAGTGGCTCGTCAAACAGGAACACTTTGGGGTTGCGCACAATGGCACGGCCGATGGCAACCCGCTGGCGCTGGCCGCCGGAAAGCTGCTTGGGTTTACGGTCGAGCAGATGAGAAAGCTGCAGAGTCTTGGCCACCATGCTGACCTGGTGGGCAATTTCCTCTTTTGGCACCCCATTGACCCGCAGGCCATAGCCCATGTTCTCCGCCACCGTCATGTGGGGATAAAGCGCATAAGACTGGAACACCATTGCCACCCCGCGATGAGCTGGGGCCACATCGTTGACCACTTGTTCATCAATGGCAATGTGGCCGTCCGATATCTCTTCCAGGCCTGCGATCATCCGCAGTAGGGTGGATTTGCCACAACCGGAAGGACCGACGAAGACGGTGAACTCACCGTCTTCTACATCCAGGTTGACGTTATGCAAGGTCACGTTGCTGCCAAAACGCTTGACCACATTGTTCAATCTGATACTCGCCATGAGCTTTAACTCCTTGATAGTAAATGCATTAGCTGCAGAGTCTCGAAGTAGTCAGCCCCTGCTGCGGCTTTTTTGCCCTGGGAGGGAGAAGGGGTTTCACACCGTTTCACTCTGTGGCTTTAAGGGGACTATATCAGTCAGGTGTAAGCGGTTGCACAAAATGCTGTTTCTTTTGTGCATGAGATCACAGCCTTGATATGTGCTACTAGCAGGCAGGGCAAGCACAGCTTACCGTAGAGTCATTCGGTGTAATCGTTACCTTTTTTCTGTTTAAGTGCACACCTGGAAGGCGTGCCAAGCAAGAATCAAGAGATAGAGCGAATTGATCCGGATCTGATGTATAGGGTTAAAGCATTTATTTATCATGATCTTAGTTAAGTTGGTGTGTGCGACTGCGATTTCCGACTTAACCGGTATGTAATCAAGATAAATTCTTAATTACACAATAACCGGTAAAAAATGCCACAAGTTACACTGGCTTGATGAAATTGTAACATTCACCTCACCTAGATGCTCGGCTAAGGCCTGTTTTCACCTGAGTTAGGGACAAGGAAATCATATGAAAATCAATAAATTGACCGTTTCAATGCTGTTGTCTTTGGGCGTGATGGGGCTGGGGCAGGTTGCCCGTGCCGCCGATGGCGAGCTGCTGGTGTGGGAAGACATCAAGAAATCCAATGGCATCGAAGAAGCGGTCAAGGCATTTGAAGCCAAGCACAACGTCAAGGTGAAAATCCTCGAAACGCCCTATGCCCAGCAAATAGAGAAACTGCGCCTGGATGGACCGGCCGGTATCGGTCCGGATGTGCTGGTACTGCCCCATGATCAGGTTGGCACCGCCGTGGTACAGGGGTTGATCAGCGAAATCAAGCCAAGTGCCGACTATCTGGCAGGTTTCACCAAGCCTGCTGTAGACGCCCAGACCTATGAAGGCAAGCTCTATGGCCTGCCCAAGGCAGTCGAGACCATCGTCATGGTCTACAACAAGGATCTGCTGCCCAAGGCACCGGAAAGCTTCGACGAGCTGATCAAGGCTTCCCAGACCCTGCGCGCAGAGAACAAATACGGCCTACTCGCCAAGTTTGACGAGATCTATTACTCCTACGGCGTAGTGGCAGCCATGGGGGGCTACATCTTCGGCCAGAACCCCAACGGTTCACTCAACGTCAAGGATGTTGGCCTGGCTAACCAGGGGGCAGTCGACGGGGTCACCTTCCTTAAGCGCTTCTATACCGAAGGGCTTTTCCCTGCTGGCATTGTCGGTGAGACCGGTGCAAACGCCATCGACTCTCTGTTTACCGAGAAGAAGGCGGCGGCTGTTATCACAGGACCTTGGTCGTTCCAACCTTACAAGGATGCCGGTGTGAATTATGGCGTCGCCCCGCTGCCGACACTGCCCAATGGCGAACACATGCGTTCCTTCCTCGGCGTGAAGGGGTACAGCATTTCAACCTATTCCAAGCAGAAAGAGCTGGCACAGCAGTTTATCGAGTTCATCAATCAGCCTGAGTACGCCAAGGTCCGCTTCCAGAAGACCGGTGAGATCCCGCCGCTCAAGGCGTTGATCGACGATCCGCTCATCAAGGACGACGAGAAATCCCGGGCCGTAGCCATTCAGGCTGGCTTCGCCATCCCGATGCCAAGTGTGCCCGAGATGCAGGAGGTGTGGACCCCGGCCAACAGTGCACTGCAGCTCGGTGTGACCGGCAAGCAGGATGTCAAGGCGGCTCTGGACGGCGCGGTCAAGAACATCAACATGCAGATCGAAGTCAATCACGCACAGCAATAACAACAGTCGAGCTCCGGCTCGATTCGGGCCGGGCGGCATCAGTGGTCGCCCGGGCTCTTAATGGAAAGGAGGTAAATTGTGGTTGTCGATTCCGAATCGTTCACCCAGATCGGTACAAGAACCCATCATGCCAAGGTTGCCGCGCTGCTCTCGCTGATACCGGGACTCGGACAGTGGTATAACCGGCAGTGGGTCAAGGGCACCCTGTTTTTCATCGTCATGGTTTGCTTCTTCGGCGTATTCCATGACTTCCTGTCCCAGGGCTTCTGGGGCCTGTTCACCCTCGGCACCGAGTTGCCGCGGGACAACTCCGTCTTCCTCCTGGCCAAGGGGGTCATCAGCGTACTGGTGGCCATCTTTGGTTGTGCTTTCTACTACTGGAGTATCCGCGACGCCTATATCAACGGTGATCGCCGCGATCGTGGCGTGGCCCTGACAAGTGTGCGCAAGCAATACCAGTTGCTGCTGAGCGAAGGATTCCCGTACCTGATGATCACCCCGGGCTTCATCCTGCTGGTGTTCGTGGTGGTGTTTCCCATCATCTTCGGCTTCTCCATCGCCTTCACCAACTACGATCTCTACCACACCCCGCCGGCCAAGTTGGTGGACTGGGTGGGGATGAAGAACTTCATCAACATTTTCAAGCTCGATCTGTGGCGATCGACCTTGCTTGACGTGCTGCAGTGGACCGTGATTTGGACACTGATCGCCACCACATTGCAATGCTCTGTCGGGGTGCTGCTGGCGATCCTGGTCAATCAGAAGGATCTGCGCTTCAAGCCGCTCATCCGCACCATCCTTATCCTGCCGTGGGCCGTGCCCGGTTTTGTCACCATTCTGGTGTTCGCCGGCATGTTCAACGAAACCTTTGGCGTCATCAATAACGGTATTCTGGCTTCTCTGGGTATTGACCCCAAGGCATGGATGACAGATCCCTTCTGGACCAAGACGGCCCTCATCCTGATGCAGACCTGGCTTGGCTTCCCGTTCGTCTTCGCCATGACCACTGGGGTGTTGCAGGCTATCCCGGATGATCTCTACGAGGCGGCCACCATCGACGGTGCCAGCACATGGCACAAGCTGACCACCATTACGCTGCCCCTGGTGCTGTATTCGATCGCTCCGATCCTCATCACCCAGTACACCTTCAACTTCAACAACTTCAACATTATTTACCTGTTCAACAACGGGGGACCTGCGGTGGCCGGTTCCAATGCTGGCGGCACCGACATCCTGGTCTCCTGGATCTACAAGCTGACCATGTCGTCATCCCAGTATGCGATTGCGGCGAGCATCACCATTCTGCTCTCCATCTTCGTGGTCGGCATTGCCCTGTGGCAGTTCCGTGCGACCAATTCGTTCAAGCAAGACGACATGGTGTAAGGAGAGCCAGCCATGAGTGCCAAACACAGTCTGAAAAAGAGTAATGCCATCCGCCTGACCCTAAGCTATTTGCTGCTGGCTATGGTTGCGGTGGTCATCATCTACCCCCTCATCTGGACGGTAGGGGCATCCCTCAACCCGGGCAGCAGTCTGCTCAACACCTCGATCATCCCGGAAAACTTCTCCTTTATTCACTACCAGGAGCTGTTTGATGGACGCATCGACTATGCCGCCTGGTACTGGAACTCGATGAAGATCAGCTTCCTGACCATGGTGCTGACCCTCATCAGTGTCAGTTTCACCGCCTATGCCTTCTCGCGCTTTCGTTTCCGCGGGCGGCAAAACGGCCTGATGCTGTTCCTGCTGCTGCAGATGGTGCCCCAATTCTCGGCCCTCATCGCCATCTTCGTGCTGGCCCAGATGCTCGGCCTGGTCAACAGCCACCTGGCATTGGTGCTGGTCTACGTGGGTGGCATGATCCCGATGAACACCTATTTGATGAAGGGTTACCTCGACGCCATCCCCAAGGATCTCGACGAGTCGGCGCGCATGGATGGGGCTGGCAACTTCCGCATCTTCATCGAGATCATCATGCCGCTCTCCAAGCCCATCATCGCGGTGGTAGCACTGTTCTCCTTCACTGGTCCGCTCGGTGATTTCATCCTGGCCAGCACCATATTGCGTACCCCGGATCAATTCACTCTGCCTATAGGTCTTTACAACCTGGTCGCCCAGAAGATGGGAGCCAGCTACACCACCTACGCGGCGGGGGCTGTGCTCATCGCGGTACCGGTGGCCATCTTGTACCTCTCCTTGCAGAAGTACTTCGTTTCCGGTCTTACCGCAGGTGGGACCAAGGGTTAATTCGTTAAACAGGACGTTCGACATGAAAATCAAGAAGACGCTGGTGATGGCGGCGCTGCTCGCCACCGGCATGTTGGGCATGCAGACCCAAGTCATGGCCGCCGAGAGTGCAGTGGTGCAACCAGTGGCGGTACCGCAAGCCTTCATCAAGGGGGCCGATGTATCCATGCTGGCCGAGGTGGAGAAGTTTGGCGGCAAGTTCTTCGATGCCAGCGGCAAGCAACAGGACGCCATGGCCATCCTCAAGGAGAACGGTTTTAACTACATTCGCCTGCGCCTGTGGGTGGATCCCAAGGATGCAGACGGTAAGCCTTACGGCGGCGGCAACAACGATCTGGCTGCAACGATAGAACTTGCCAAACGTGCCAAGGCGCACGGCATGAAGTTCCTGCTCGATTTCCACTACAGCGACTTCTGGACCGATCCGGGTCGTCAGAACAAGCCCAAGGCGTGGCGTGATATGTCGGTCGAGCAGTTGGCGGATGCGGTCTATGCCCACACCAAGGAGAGCATGGATGCCCTGGCCAAGGCTGGCGTGGTGCCTGACATGGTGCAGGTCGGCAACGAGATCAACGGCGGCATGCTGTGGCCAGAGGGCAAGAGCTGGGGCCAGAACGGTGGCGAGTTTGATCGCCTGGCGACTCTGCTCAAGGCCGGCGTGCGTGCGGTGAAAGAGCACGGCAAGGATATCAAGGTGATGTTGCACCTGGCTGAGGGTACTAAGAATGACACCTTCGTCTGGTGGTTTGACGAGATTGCCAAGCGCGAGGTGCCTTTCGATATCATCGGGCTCTCCTTCTACACCTACTGGAATGGTCCCATCAGCGCCCTCAAAGCCAACATGGATGACATCAGTAAGCGCTATGGCAAGGATGTGATCGTGGTCGAGGCCGCCTACGGCTACACCACGGACAACTGCGACAACGCCGAGAATAACTTCACCGCCAAAGAGGCGAGCGACGGTGGTTACCCGGCCAGTGTACAGGGGCAGGCCGATTTCCTTCGCGATCTTATCAAAAGCGTGGTGGCGGTACCGGATGGGCGTGGCAAGGGCGTCTTCTACTGGGAGCCTGCCTGGCTGCCGACGCAGGGCGCGACCTGGGCAACCAAGGCCGGTATGAAGTACAACAACGACGACTGGAAAGAGGGCAATGCCCGGGAGAACCAGGCGCTGTTTGACTGCTCCGGCCATGTGCTTCCCTCGATCAAAGTATTCAACTGACCCGGTTTCAACCGATAGGGCGGCCGGCCATGGCCGGCGCCCCCTCGTCTTAGGAGATGTGTGATGTTCAAGTTTTCCCCGCTCAGTGAACGGGTGCCCGCCCTGTTGCATGGCGCTGACTACAACCCGGATCAGTGGCTGGACGACCCTCAGGTGTTCGAGCGAGATCTCGAGATGATGAAGCAGACCCATTCCAATGTGATGTCGGTCGGTATCTTCAGTTGGTCTTCCCTGGAGCCGGAGGAGGGGCGCTATGAGTTTGGCTGGCTCGATACTGTGATCGATCGCCTGAACGAGAACGGCGTGTCGGTCTTCCTCGCCACCCCGAGCGGTGCCCGCCCTGCCTGGCTTTCCCAGCGCTATCCCGAGGTGCTGCGGGTCAGCAAGGAGCGGGTCAAGGCGCTGCACGGTGGTCGTCACAATCACTGCATGAGCTCGCCTGTCTATCGTGAGAAGGTACGTGCCATCAACGGCGCTCTGGCCGAGCGCTATGGTCGTCATCCAGGTGTTATCGCTTGGCACATCTCCAACGAGTACGGTGGCGAGTGCCACTGTGAGCTATGCCAGGGGCGCTTCCGTGACTGGCTCAAGGCACGCTATGGCAGCATAGAAGCACTAAACCACGCCTGGTGGAGCAGCTTCTGGAGCCACACCTACACCGACTGGTCACAGATCGAATCCCCGTCACCTATCGGGGAAAGTTCGATCCACGGCCTCAACCTCGACTGGAAGCGTTTCAACACCGCTCAGGTGAGCGACTTCTGCGCCGAGGAGATCAAACCCTTGAAGGCGGCCAACCCGAGCCTGCCGGCCACCACCAACTTCATGGAGTACTTCTACGACTATGACTACTGGCAGTTGGCCAAGGTGATCGATTTCATCTCCTGGGACAGCTACCCCCTGTGGCACAACAGTGGCGATGACTCGACCCTGGCAGCCTACACCGCCATGTATCACGACCTGATGCGCACCCTCAAGGGAGGCAAGCCCTTCTTCCTGATGGAGTCGACCCCGAGCCTGACCAACTGGCAGCCCATCAGCAAGCTCAAGAAGCCAGGGATGCACATACTCACCTCCTTGCAGGCGGTGGCCCACGGCTCCGACTCGGTGCAGTACTTCCAGTGGCGCAAGAGCCGTGGTTCGGTCGAGAAGTTCCACGGCGCCGTGGTCGATCACGTTGGTCACATCGACACCCGGGTCGGCCGCGAGGTTCAGGCTCTCGGCGAGATCCTGGCCAAGTTGCCTGAGGTTGCAGGCAGCCGCGTCGAGGCGAAAGTGGCCATCATCTTCGACTGGGAGAGCCGTTGGGCCATGGACAACGCCCAAGGCCCGCGCAATGCCGGTCTCTTCTACGAGAAGACGGTGGCCGATCACTACCGCCCCTTCTGGGAAGCAGGGGTGGCGGTGGATGTCATCAATGCCGACTGCGCGCTCGATGGTTATGACCTGGTTATCGCCCCCATGCTCTACATGGTGCGCGATGGCTTTGCCGAACGGATCGATGCCTTCGTCAAACGAGGCGGCCAGTTTGTCACCACTTACTGGAGCGGCATTGTCAACGAGACCGATCTCTGTCACCTGGGGGGCTTCCCCGGGCCGCTGCGCCCTGTCCTTGGGATCTGGGCAGAGGAGATAGACAGCCTCTATGACGAGGAACGTAACGCCGTCTCGGGTCTTGCCGGCAACGAGGCCGGACTCTGTGGCCCTTACGAGGTGACCCACCTGTGCGATCTCATCCATTTGGAGGGTGCGAGGTCCTTGGCCAACTATGACGGCGACTTCTATGCCGGGCGTCCGGCGGTGACGGTCAACGAACACGGGGCAGGGCGTGCCTACTATGTCGCCTCGCGCAACAATCTGGCATTCCAGCGCGACTTCTTCGGACACCTCATCGATACCCTGGCACTGCCGCGCGCCCTGCCGGCCTTGCCGGATGGGGTCACCGCCCAGTGTCGCACTGACGGTGAGCAGGTGTTCGTGTTCGTGCAGAACTTCGCCAACGCCGAGCGCCTAGTCACGCTGCCGGGTGGTCACAGCGACATGGTGAGCGGCGAGGTGTTGGGCGACTCGCTGGTGATGCCGCCGTTTGGCTGCCGGGTGTTGCGTCGCGCCTGTTGATCGCGGGGCGGAGCCAGTGGCTTCGCCCTCTTTTTTCACGTTTAGGAGGTTCAAATGGTCAAGATGCAGGACTTTAAACGGCTGTTCGCCGCCGCCCTCGGCCACAAGGGGGAGAAATCAGCCGAGGCACCGCTCTCCGGGCTGGACGAAGCAGCCATCACCGCGCTCATCGCTGCCTTTGGTGGGCGCGACAACATCGTGGGCTTTGACGCCTGCCTGACCCGGCTGCGGGTCAGGGTCAATGCCTTGCAGCCGGTCGACAGCGAGGCGCTGCAGCGTCTCGGCGCCATCGGCGTCATCATCATCGGCGACGAGGTGCAGGCCATCTTCGGCAAACGCTCGGACAACCTGCGTCGTGAGCTCGGTCAGTGGTTCGAGCTGCACGAGCCGGAGCAGCACTAGGATGCACCCCCCGCTGAGCTGGCCACTGCTGGTCATGCTAGGTGCCCTCAGCGCCGGGGCTGGCGCCGCCCCCCACAACCTGGCCATCCGCGGGGCGGATGTGTCCACTCTGGCCGAACTCGAGCGCCTCGGCGTGCACTATCAAGACGGAACGCGGCAGGGGGAACTGCTGACCCTGATGCGCGAGCGCGGTCTCAACCTGGTACGCCTGCGGTTGTGGGTCGATCCCCACTCCGCCAAAGGGGAACCCTTTGGCGGTGGCAACAACGATCTGGGAAGGGTGATTGCACTGGCACAGCGCAGCCGGGCCCTCAACCTACCCTGGTTGCTCGATCTTCACTACAGCGACTTCTGGGCCGACCCCGGCAAGCAACACACGCCACGCGCCTGGCTGGGCAAATCGGACGCCGACCTGGCAGCGGTGCTGCATGATTACAGTGCCACCGTCATGCGCCGCCTGCGTGAGGCTGGGGTGCCACCGCAGATGGTGCAGGTCGGCAACGAACTCAATAATGGCATGCTGTGGCCGCAGGGGCGACTGCACCGGCGGGAAGAGGCCGAGTTCGACCGTCTGGCTCAGCTGCTCAAGGCGGCTATCGCCGGGATCCGTGCTGGCAGCGAGGGGGGGAGCCCCCCGCGCCTGATACTGCATCTGGCCGAAGGGGGCGATGAGGCACAGTGTCTGCGCTGGTTCAAGGCGATGCAGGCGCGGGATGTGCCGTTCGATCTGGTGGGTCTCTCCTTCTACCCCTACTGGCACGGATCCTTGGGTGACCTCTCGCGCACCATGAACAGCCTGGCTACCCAAATCAGGCGCCCACTCCTGGTGGTCGAGACCGCCTATGGCCACGACACCGTCAACCAGGACGCAGTCCGCAATGCCTTCGGCGAGCAAGAAGCCGCGCGCGGCGGGTTTGCCGCGACGCCCGAGGGGCAACTGGCGTTTCTCGATGCCCTGCGTGCCGCTATCGCAGCTGTGCCGGATCGGCTCGGACTCGGGTTTGTCTACTGGGAGCCTGGCTGGATCCGGGTCCCCGGCGACAGCTGGGCCAGTCATGCCGGCATGACATTCCTCGGGATAGACGAACCCCTCGGCAATGGCTGGGAGAACCAGGCCCTGTTTGATCGGGAGGGCAGAGGACTGCCGTCGCTGGCCGCCTTCGCCCGGACCCGCTGACTATTTCACGTTAAAGAGATGACAACAGCACCATGAAGACTGACATGAAAAAGACCAAAATCGTCTGCACCATCGGTCCCAAGACCGAATCCAAAGAAATGCTCGGCAAGATGCTCGACGCCGGCATGAACGTCATGCGCCTGAACTTCTCTCACGGTGATTACGAAGAGCACGGCACCCGTATCCGCAACCTGCGTGAAGTGATGGCCGAAACCGGCAAACACGCAGCCATCCTGCTGGATACCAAGGGTCCGGAAATCCGTACCATGAAGCTGGAAGGTGGCAACGATGTCTCTCTGGTTGCCGGCCAGACCTTCACCTTCACCACCGACCAGACCGTGGTTGGCAACAAAGACAAGGTCGCCGTGACCTACGCCGGCTTTGCCAACGACCTGCGTGTCGGCAACCGCATCCTGGTGGATGACGGCCTGATCGGTCTGGACGTCATCGAAATCACCGAACGTGAAGTCATCTGCAAGGTGCTGAACAACGGTGATCTGGGCGAGAACAAGGGCGTCAACCTGCCGGGCGTCTCCATCAAGCTGCCGGCCTTGGCCGAGAAAGACAAGCGTGACCTGATCTTCGGTTGCGAGCAGGGCGTGGACTTCGTTGCCGCCTCCTTCATCCGCAAGAAAGAAGACGTGCTGGAAATCCGTGAGCACCTGAAGGCCCACGGTGGCGAGGCCATCCAGATCATCTCCAAGATCGAAAACCAGGAAGGCCTGGACAACTTCGACGACATCCTGGCTGTCTCCGACGGCATCATGGTTGCTCGTGGCGACATGGGTGTGGAAATTCCGGTTGAAGAAGTGATCTTCGCCCAGAAGATGATCATCACCAAGTGCAACAAGGCACGTAAAGTGGTCATCACCGCCACCCAGATGCTGGATTCCATGATCAAGAACCCGCGTCCGACCCGCGCCGAAGCCGGTGACGTGGCGAACGCCATCCTGGATGGCACCGACGCCGTCATGCTGTCTGGCGAATCCGCCAAGGGCAAGTACCCGCTGGAAGCCGTGACCATCATGGCCACCATCTGCGAGCGTACCGACGCCGTGATGCCGTCCAACCTGTCTGCTGCCAACGACAGCAACAAGCTGCGCATCACCGAAGCCGTGTGCAAGGGTGCGGTCGAGACCTCCGAGAAGCTGGACGCCCCGCTGATCGTGGTTGCCACCGAAGGCGGCAAGTCTGCCAAGGCCATTCGCAAGTACTTCCCGAAAGCCTGGATCCTGGCCATCACCACCAACAAGAAGACTGCTGCCCAGCTGGTCCTGACCAAGGGTGTGGTTGCTCACGTGGTTGACAGCATCGCCTCCACCGACGATTTCTATCGCATCGGCAAAGACGCAGCGCTGCAAAGCGGCATGGGTCTGAAGGGTGACGTGGTCGTCATGGTCTCCGGTGCCTTGGTACCGAGCGGCACCACCAACACCGCCTCCGTGCACATGCTCTGAGCTGGAGTCGAGTCTTTCTAGTCCCATACTAGACTTAAATATTATTAGCTAACTTTAGCTACTCAGAACCCGCGATGCTCCATATCGCGGGTTCTTTATTTCAAGAGGGGGTACGCATATGTTATAAATATGCGCTATCTTACCGCCTTGATATCACTGCAGAAAACGTGGTGTACCACCTTTCCATCTTCTGCGGGGCACTTCCATTTTACCTATGCTTCTGAAGAGCTCATACATCACAGTCAGTAGCATTTCATCAAACTTGAGCAAATAGTTCAGCACATTATGCAATAGCAGATGACGTTCTTCTAAGTCATCGTGATACACCATGCTAATATCGTATATTCCCTACTCCTCAAACTTATTCCTATACGTATTACAGTTGTAATATGTTCTGGGTGCACTGCTCAGTGATTTCCAGCCTTTGCCTAATCGACGCCAAAGGTTAATATCAGTGACGGCGTATCATTTGTGGGCACGGATGGCGCCAGATAACGGCAGGCATGCGACCTCTTGGTTGGGTTCCAATACGCCAGCGAAGGAGGCGATCCGGGTCGGTTTCGATTACTTCAAAGGCAACCTGAATCGGGTCAGCGCAACAGCCAAGTTCTCCGAGCATGAGTACCATTTGCATGTGGTCGAGCTACATAACTCCTGCCCCAGCACCAAACCAGTCTGGCCGCGCTGGTAGCGTTTTGTTCCATTCTGATGGGCAAGCCGGTGCAGGAGCAGATGGTAGTGCTGGGTGACATGACGCTAAATAACTGATCCCAATAGTGCTACACCTTCGCTGTGCCATAGCCATTCCCCGGGAAAGGAGACACGGTATCCAT
>NZ_JAPDCM010000024.1:0-32481 GCF_027706125.1 Aeromonas sp. Y318-1 | reverse complement strand
CTGATGGATCCAACCCCTCCGCTGCTATAGTGCAGTCGGCTTCTGACGTTCAGTGCAGCCGTCTTCTGAAAACGACACAATATAAGTGGTTTCAATATGATTTTCGAGAGGGTATTAAGTGGTTTTAATGGGGTATACCTTTTTAGAACCACCACATGACGATCGAAACACAACCTTTCGATAGCCTTTTGATCTGACAGCACAAACTTTAAGTGTGATCCGTCATCACAAAGTCGCTTTTGAGTTGTATTTGAGTATTTAAGCGACGTTGCTCACCATTCCTGATCTGCTGAATGGGATGCCAAAGGAGGAAATCTACAGAAGCTGGGCTTTGAGGTGAGTCATCTTTTCGACTCACCGAACAAGCCAGCAGCCAAGCGTAGCGCGGCAGTTCTTTACCCCATGGCTTGGTAATCTCCCCGTCTGCTGTTCTCTTACCCGCTATAGGGGATAAATGTTAGATACCGCCTACAGCGTGTAAGTTACATTTACCTCCTATAACAGGTAAATATTGATATACCTGCCATAGCGTGTAAATTGGAAGAAGGCACGCTACCAGGTTGTCGAATCATGAAAGTAACCAGCGCCAAGCAGCTGAGCGCCTGTATCAAGGATGCCAGGCTTTCTCAAAAGCTCTCTCAAGGCAAAGTGGCCGAGAAAGTAGGGATTAGGCAAGACACAGTCTCCAGCTTCGAGCTCAACCCTGAGTCCACCAAGCTGGAGACCCTGTTCAAGATCCTCGCGGCACTCGAGTTGTCAGTGGATATCAAACCCCGCAATGAGTCATCCGAGAGTCCGGCATCGGGCTGGAAGGAGGAGTGGTAATGGCCAATCTGGCTGTCTATATGAACGGCTATCGGGTAGGCACATTCACCAAAACTACCAGCGGCGCCCATCATTTTCAGTACCATGAGTCATGGCTAGCACAACCGGGCAGCCGTCCGATCTCACTCTCCATGCCATTGCGCCATCAGACCTACCGGGGCGATGAAGCCTATAACTTCTTCGACAACCTGCTGCCAGATAATACGGAGGTGAGAAACAGGGTTGTAGCACGCTATCAAGCGGCATCAACCCAGCCCTTCGATCTGCTCAGTTGCATTGGCCAGGATAGCGTAGGGGCATTACAGCTGGTTACCGAAGGGCACGATGTTCCAGATGTCAGGCGAATCGACTACAAGGCACTTTCCGATGACGAGCTCGAGCAGATCCTGACCAGCTACAAATCAGGAATCCCTTTGGGGATGGTCAGGGAGCAAGAGGAGTTCCGGATCTCTATCGCCGGGGCGCAAGAAAAGACTGCACTGCTCTATCTCGATGGCCGTTGGTACTTGCCACTCAATGCAACGCCGACAACCCACATAATCAAACTCCCTATCGGCAAGATTGAAAGCCACTCCTACTCGATAGACCTCTCCCAGAGCGTAGAAAACGAATATCTCTGCACTCTGATTGCCAAGGAGTTTGGTCTACCCGTACCTCACTGCTTCATGATGCAGGTTGGCCAGGTCAAAGCACTGGCTGTGGAACGCTTCGACAGACGTTACGCTGCCGATCGCAGTTGGATCATGCGCCTTCCCCAAGAAGATTTCTGTCAGGTATTGAATGTTCCGTCAGCACGGAAATACGAGAACCATGGAGGACCGGGGATCACTGACATCATGAAAACCTTGCTGGGCTCTGCGACACCAGAACAGGATCGCTACCTATTCATGAAATCTCAGGTCCTGTTCTGGCTGCTGGCGGCCACCGATGGCCATGCAAAAAACTTCTCGGTCTTTATTGAGCCGGAAGGGCGTTTTCGCCTGACCCCTTTTTACGACATCCTATCTGTCTATCCAGTATTTGGCGGCCGAGGCCTCAACCGAAGGGACGCCAAGCTCGCTATGGGCCTAGCAAGCAGCAAGGGAAAGAAGTACGCCATTGAGCAGATATTCCCGCGTCATTTCTTCCAAACGGCGAAAGCTGTGGGATTTGAGCGTTCTGCTATGGAAGAGATCCTGACAGAACTGGCCAACTCCGTTGATGATGTTATTGAGCGCGTTACACAGCAATTGCCAGCAGGCTTCCCCGATACCATCAGCAGCACCATTCTAGAGGGCCTAAAAGCCCGCTCAGCCAGGCTGATAAAGGGCTGGGATTAAAATGGCGGTATGTGGGATGACTGCACGGTTAGCCAAACTACCTATGGGAAACTTGCACGGTTCGAAGAGTAAAGCGGCTTTCCAGGTTCCGGACGGTGCTATAGTCGGTTCAAAATATGTTCAAAACTCACTTAAAAGGCGGCTTTGACTGCGTGTGGTGGCATCGCGTTGATTCATATGGGAAGGCTGCACGATCGAGAATGGACTATGTGGGAACGCTGCACGATGGCAGAAACCCGTGAGCGGCCTCTCAATATGCTGTTTTAGTTACTTTTACCCCAAGTGGCCCCCGAAAAGTCACTAACATATTGAAGATAATAAATTATTTACATTCTGCATCGGCAAATAACGCCGCACGGCAGGCAATAAAAAGCCCGGGTTCATCCCGGGCTTTTTTTGTGCATTGTTCATCCACCAACCTAGAGGCGGCGCAGGCACCACATGAAGTAAGCGCCCCCTAACAAGGTGGAGACCAGCCCCACCGGCACCTCCTGCGGGAACAGGATCTGCTGGCCAATCCAGTCCGCCGACACCATCAGCAGGGCGCCGGAGACGGCGGCACCGAGCAGATGCCAGCGTGCCCGCACCAGCCCCATCAGTTTGGCCATGTGCGGTGCCAGCAGGCCGACGAAGGAGAGCGGCCCCACCACCAGGGTCGCGCTGGCGGTGAGCACGGCCACCAGCAGCAGGATGGCGAGCTGGGCCCAGTTGAGCCGAATGCCGAGCGCGGCGGCCACCGCCGGCCCCATCGGCAGCAGATCGAGCCAGCGACTGAGCAGCAGGCAGGCTGCCAGCAGCGTCAGCGCCAGCACGACCAACCCGCCGGCAATCGGCAGGGTGACGTAATAGGTGGAGCCGGACATCCAGGAGAGCAGTTGCTGCACCCGCAGGTCACCGTTGGCCAGCGCGATGGCCTGCAGCGGCTCGAACAGCGCCGTGATGGCGATGCCGGAGAGCAGCAGCCGCTCCGGCTGGAAGCCGTGGCTGCGATTGACCAGCAGCAACAGCAGCAGACAACCGAAGGCACCGAGCAGGCCGCCGGCCAGCATCATGGGCAGCGGCAGGGCGGGCAGCAGCAGCGCCGTGGCAATCACCCCCATGAAGGTGCCGCCACTCACCCCCAGCAGCTCGGGGCTCGCCATGGGGTTGCTGCTGACCCGTTGCAGCAGGGTGCCCGCCAGCGCCAGCAACACGCCCGCCGCACCGGCCGCCAGGGTGCGCGGCAGCCGCCACTCCAGCTGGGCCTGCCAGCGCAGCCAGCTCGGCCAGTGCCAGCCGTCCATCCCCTGTCCAAACAGCAGGGAAGCGATCACCGCCAATACCAGCCCCATCAACATCAGGCCGACAAGGCGGACCGGTGCCGGGTGGCGGGCCACCAGCAGGGCGGCATTCGCCTTCGGCGTGCCCGATTTGATACCCAGGCGCGGGATCAGCCCCAGCAGCAGTGGCGCTCCCAGCAGGGCCGTCATGGCGCCGGTTGGGATGAGTACAGAGCCGCTGCGGCTCAGGGATTGCAGCAGCAGATCGGTGGCCGCCAGCAGCAGAGCGCCCAGTAGCGGGGCCCACAGCAGCCGCAGGGCCAGTTTTCTTACCCCCAGCAAGCGCACCAGGGCGGGCGCCGCCAACCCGATGAAGCCGATCAGCCCCACCACGCTCACCACGCAGGCGGTGACAAACACCGCCAGCCCCAGCCCGGCGAAACGCAGGTGTTGAAGGGAGACCCCCAGACTGCGGGCGCTGGCATCATCCAGCTCCAGCACCGCCAGCGGGCGCACCAGCACCGCGGCCAGCACGCCAGCCAGCAGCAGACGGGGCAGCAGGTAGCTCACCCCGCTCCAGCTGTTCTGCACCAGCGAGCCACTGCCCCACACCAGCAAGCCTTTCAGCTCCTCCTGAAAGAACAGCAGGAGCCCCATGCTGATGGCCGCCAGATAGAGGTTGATCACCAGCCCGGCAAAGACGATGACCACCGGATTGAGCTGGCGATGCCAGGCCAGGGCAAACACCAGCCCCATGGCGAGGCTGCCGCCGGCCATGGCGATCCACTCCCGCCCCAGCAGCAGCCAGGAGGGGGCAAACAGGGTCACCATCATCAGTGCCAGCTGGGCACCGGAGGCCACCCCCAGGGTGGTGGGCGAGGCCAGCGGATTGCGCAGCACCTGCTGCATCAGGGTGCCAGCCAGCCCGAGGGCGGCGCCGGCCAGCAGGCAGATGGCAAGACGCGGCAGCCAGCTGAAGTGAACCACCGCCTGGCTGGCATCGGTCAGATCCGGTGACAACAGGGTCGCCAGCCAACGCGCCACCGGCAACTGACCGGCCAGCTCCCAACCGGCGAGCGCCAGTGTCAGCCCCAGCAGCAGGCTGACAGGCAGTCGCAGCGGCAATGGAAAAATCCGGTTCATTGCAGCCCCTCCCCGCTTTGCCCATCCCGCTGCAGCGCAGTACTGAGCTGCACGGCGAAGCGGCGCGCCGCCAGCACGCCGCCAAAACTCCACACCGCAGGCAGATGCAACACTGCCGCCGCCCTCACCTGTGGCAGCTGTTGCCACAGACCGGGATCCTGCAGCCGCTCGCTCACCCCGACCGGGATCGGATCAACCACCACCAGTCGCGCTTGCGGCAGCGCCATCAACTGCTCCAGGCTGGCCACGGCAAAGCCCCAGGCATTGGTTTCCCCCTGCCAGCCATTGCGCAGGCCGAGCCGCTGCATCACCGCCTCGAACAGGCTGTGGCGGCCAAATACCCGCACATGGCGCTCATCGATGAACTGCACCACCAGCAGGGGCGGCAGATCGACAGGCAACGCCGCCCGCATCTGCGCCAGATCCTGGTCCAGCCCGGCCAGCAGTTGCTCGGCCTCGGCGGTTTTGTCCACCAGCGCGGCGATGGTCAGGGTCGCCTCATGCAGCCGCTGCCATAGATCGGCATCCGGCTCGTAGAGCGCAATGGATTGTACCGGCGCGATGCGGGAGAGGGTCGGTGCCAGCGGGGCCGCCAGCGGCGAGATGAGGATGCGATCGGGTTTGAGCTCGGCCAGCAGCTCGCGGTTGGGCTGGGCACGCTGGCCGATATCCACCACGGCGGCCGGCAGCAGCGGTTCGCCGACCCAGGCGCGGTAGGAACCGACATCCCCCACCGCCAGCGGCGTCACCCCGAGCGCCAGCAGGGTTTCGGCTATGGTCCAGTCGACGGTGGCGATACGGGGTACCGACTTCACAGCATCGGCTTGAGAAAGGTCTGCAGCGGCAGGCATCGCTGGCTCGGCCTGCAACATGAGCGGAGCCAAGAGGCAGCAGAACCAGCCAACTTTCTTGAATAAGATCATCGAGATAACAAGCCTTATCTAAACGATGGCGATGGCGTGGTCATGGGCCGGGTGGCGAATGACCTCCATCGGGATGCCATAGATGGCGTGCAGGGTCTCGCCGGTCATGATCTGTTCGGGTTCGCCGTGGGTCAGCAGGCGGCCGGAGTGCAGCGCCACCAACCGATCGCAGAAGCGGGAGGCCATGTTGATGTCGTGAATGACGATGATGACCCCGAGCTTGAGCTGACGGCTCAACTGCTTGACGAGCGTGAGCACCTCCACCTGATGGGCTACGTCCAACGCGGCCAGCGGCTCGTCCAGCAGGATGAAACGGCTCTCCTGGGCCAGCAGCATGGCCAGCCACACCCGCCCCCGCTCGCCGCCAGAGAGGGTATCCACCAGCCGGTCGGCAAAGCGTTCGGTATGGGTCAGCGCGATGGCCCGTTCGACCTGGCGGTGATCCTCCGCCCCCATCCGGCCCAGCAGGCCACGCCAGGGGTAGCGGCCCATCTCCACCAGCTCCCGTCCGAGCAGGTTTTCGGCGCTCGGCAGATGCTGGGGCAGATAGGCCACCTGACGGGCTAAGTCGCGCGCCCCCCACGCAGGCAGCGGCTTGTCATCGAACAGGATCTCGCCGTCACTGAGCGGCTGCTGGCGAGCCAGCAGCTTGAGCAGGGTGGATTTGCCCGAACCGTTGTGGCCGATGAGGCCATAGACCTTGCCCTGCTCGAAACAGAGATCGGTGGGGTGCAGCAGCGTGCGGTCATTGACCGCGAAGCTGGCTGATTTCATCTCAAACATAAGCGGTTCCTGTTGGCCGGGTTCAAACCGGCACCTCTGCATTCAAGTCACAATCCAGATGGGCGACCGCATCGCGGCTCACCAGCTCGCGCCGCTCGCCGGTCAGCTCGCTGAGCCGGCCCTGGCGCATCTCCAGCAGCCGGTCGGCCTGGGAGAAGTAGAGATCGTCGTGGCTGATGGCGATCACGGTCTTGCCCATCTCCTTCAGGCGCGGCAGCAACAGCTGATAGAAGATGCGGCGGAACTGGGGATCCTGATCCGCGGCCCACTCGTCGAACAGCATCACCTCGCGCTGCTCGGCCAGCGCCAGCAGCAGGGCGACCCGCTTGCGCTGCCCCTGGGAGAGGTCGATATCGGCGATGACGCCATCTTCGATGGTGAGCTTGCTGCCCATCTGCAGCCGATCCAGCCACTCGGCCACCAGCTCATCCTTGGGTTCCGGCCCCAGAAGGTGCTGGAACAGGTGATAGTCGGTGAAGATGGCGGAGAACAGCGCCAGATAGGCGTTGCGATCCGTGACCGGCTCCCCATCCAGCAGGATCCGGCCCGATACCGGCTGATAGAGGCCGGTCAGCAGCATGGCCAGGGTCGACTTGCCGGAGCCGTTGCCACCGATGATGAAAAGTTGCTCCCCCCGCTCGATCACCAGATTGATGGGACCCACGGCGAAACCGCCCTCCCCCTGATAGTGAAAGCTCACCTGCTCCAGCTCGATGCGCTGCCAGATGCGGGGTGCGGACGGCAGCGGGAAGTCGGCGTCCGGCGCGGCCAGATTGAGCGCCGCTATCTTGTCGAACGCCACCTGGGCAGAGAGCAGGGTCGGCAGGGCGCCAATGCCCTGCAGCAAGGGGGTACGCAAGAACAGCAGAGTCAGCGCGAAGGTGGCGGCCACCTGGGTGTCGGCCCAGCCCAGCCCGTTGGCCAGGAAGAAGACCAGACCGATGGCCCCCAGCATCATGATATTCGACCAGTTCACCGCGCTCAGGTGATAGGTGTCGGCGCGGATGATCTGCTGGCGGTAGTCCTGTGCATTCTGCTGATAAAGCTGGTGGTAGACGAAGTGGGCCCGCTCGCGGTTGAGCGCCAGCTCCTTGCTGCCGGCGATGATGGCCTGATAGTTCTGATAGAGCCGATCCTCGGCCTGACGCATGTGGGAGAGATGGCGATAGACCCGGTTTACCAGCAGCCAGCCCACCACCATGGTGAAGGTGACCCAGAGGGTGGTGACGCCGAGCAGGGCCGGCGACAGCCAGCCGAGGTAGAGGGCCGACCCCAGGGTGAGCACCAGCCCCTGCACCAGCTCCGGCAGGCGCACGAAGGCGATGGTGATCTGGCCGATGTCGCTGGAGAGGGAGGCCAGCAGCGGCCCCTGGCCAATCTGGCGCAGGCGGGCGACATCGGTATCCAGCAACTGCTTGAGCAGGCGGCCGCGCAGCCGGTAGACGAAATGATGGCCGAGGGTGGTCAGCGCCAGCTGAGAGCCGAGCGTGATCACCAGCAGCAATAAAATGAGGCCGATCAGCTGACCGAGCACCGGCAGCGGATCGCCAACTGATTCGACGAGAGACTGATTGATAAAGGCAATGACACCAATCCCGCTGACGGCACTGAGCAGGCTGAGCAGGGTAATGGCGATGAAGGGCCAACGATATTGGCGATAAACCAGAGACAAGAGTTCCATAACGGACCGGTATTCCAGAGAAAGCAGAGCAACTGCAGATGAAAAGAAGGGCGGGAACCCGGTTCCCGCCCGACTTCGATTACCAGCGGTAGTTGATGCTGCCCACTACGCTGCGCGGCTCGCCGTAGTAGCAGTAGTAGTCGCAGCTGGCCACGTAGGTATCACCCAGCAGGTTGTTGACGTTGAGCTGAGCCCGCCAGTTCTTGGCAAAGTCATACCCGATCATCGCATCCCACACGGTATGGGCCGGCACCTCGGCCGAGCCATAGATGGGGGTGTAGTCCGCATTCACGGCGCCTATGCCGACGCTGGAGCCGACATAGCGCACGCCGCTACCCAGTTCCAGACCGGAGACCGGACCCTGCTGCACCTTGTAGTTGCCCCAGAAGGAGGCCTGGTGGCGCGGGATCAGACTGGCACGGCGATCGCCCTTGCCGGTGTCGTTGGTCTTGGCATCGGTATAGGTGTAGGCGGCGGTCAGGCGCAGCGCCTCGGTGGCCTGCACGCTCCCTTCCAGCTCGACGCCCTGGGAGGTCACTTCACCGGCCTGGGTCTGCTGGCCGGAACCGGTGGAGACCAGCGAGTTGGTCTGCTCCAGATCAAACAGGGTCAGGTTGATGTAGCCATCGAGGAAGCTCGGCGCATACTTGACGCCGGTCTCGTACAGGGTGCCCTTGAGCGGCTTGTAGGATTGGCTGGTGTTGGGGTCGATCCCCGGCAGCACCTCGAACGACTCGGCATAGGCAATATAAGGAGAGAGACCGTTGTCGGCCAGGTACATCAGGCTGCCGGAGAGGGAGAGCTCGTGATCATACTGCTTCTCGTTCTTGCCCTTGGCTTCGCTGATGTTGTGGGTCTCCACGTAGTCGAAGCGACCGCCGCCGGTCAGCAACCAGCGATCGTCCCAGCGGATCTGGTGCTGGGCGTAGAGACCGCTCTGGCCCTTGGTGCTCTTCTGGTGGGTGGCGGTGGATTCATCAAAACCGGGGAAGCCGCTGTAATCCGGGTTCATGGTATTGATGGAGCCCATGCCGTAGTTGTCGGCCTCCTGGCCTTCATTGACATGGCGCTGCAGATCCACCCCCAGCAGCAGGGTCTGCTCAGTGCTGTCGGTGTTCCAGTAACCCACCATCTGGTTGTCCATGGTGGCGCTCTTGGTGGTGCCATCGCGATAGACCAGACCGCGGAAGGCGGTGGTGCCTTCATAGGTCGGGAAGATATAGGTCTGGCGCAGCAGCAGATCGTTGTAGTTGAAGCGGACGTTCTGCTTGAACTCCCAGGTCTGGTTGAGCTGGTGGGCCAGCTCGTAACCGGTGGAGATCTGGGTGTTGCGGTTGCGATCGTAATCCGGCTGGCTCAGGTTGGTACTGGGATCGATCTGGCCACCGCTGGTATTGAGGGTGCCGTAAACCGGGAAGAAGCCGTTGGTTGGCACCCCTTCGTCGTGCAGGAGGCTGGCCAGCAGGGTCAGGCTGGTACGATCCGAGAGATCGAAGGTCACGCTCGGCGCCAGATAGACGCGATCGTTGTAAGTACCATCCAGCACGCCGTCACGCTCTTTATAGAGAGCAACCATGCGGTAGCGGCTGTTGTCGGTCAGCGCATCGGAGACATCCACCCCGATCTGGCGGTGATCCCGGCTGCCCAGCTGCAGATCCAGCAGCCCCTGCGGGGTGGCGGTCGGCCGCTTGCTGATGGCATTGATCACGCCACCGGGAGGCGCCTCGCCGTAGAGGATCGAGGCCGGCCCTTTCAGGACTTCCACACTCTCCAGGCCGAACGGCTCCGGCGTCCAGACATAGTAACCGGTGCCGAACAGGCGGTTGCCGTCCAGATAGGAGGCTGCATCGAAGCCACGCACCTTGAACCAGTCGGTATTGTTGTCGGAGCCATAGAGGCCGCTGAGCACGCCGGAGCGGTAGCGCAGGGACTCGTCAAGCTGCTGCACGGCGTGCTGATCCAGGTCCTCGCGGTTGACTACGGAGACGGCGCGAGGCGTCTCGGCCATCGGCACTTCCACCTTCATGGCGGTGCCGGTGACCACCATGGTCTCGCTGGCTTTGGGCAGTTCTTTCGGTTGTTCGGCCGCCAGCACGGGCAGGCTGGCCAACAGGCAGGAGAGCGGCAACAGTTGCTGTGCGCCTCTCTTTCGCATTGCTGCGATGGGGGTGTCTTTTTGCGCAATCATAGTAAGTGTCTCAAATATCAATGAGTTGTTTCTGATTTCTTATTATTGGTGCCCGGTCATGCCGGTAGCCCGGTTCCTCAGGCGAATAAAGCAGCGACATGCTACTACAGGAGCCATGATCGAATCGATTCAATAATTGCTAATCATTTGCATCTGCATTGTTACTTAACGTATCAAGGCGTCGATTGAGCAGCATATGAAGAGGGGGAACAGATCTTTTTCTGCCAGTCGGCAAGAAGGCGTCAACGGAGCGTCGGGGATCCCCATTGATGGGACAAAAGCACCGAGGATCCATTATCCCCAAGCTTTATCCATATTTATCCACACCCTTTGGCGGTAGAATCCGGCTTTCCCTCGCTTCGTCTGAAATCAGGATCCATTCCATGGCCAAACTCAATCTCGTCGTCGGTTCCATGCTGGGAGCCGCCGAATATGTCGCAGACCACGTCGCCAGCTTGCTGGAACAGGCAGGCCATCAGGCCGAGATCCACAATCCGGCCAGCCTGGCCGAGGTGCTCGCCGAGCCAGAAGCCATACTGCTGGTGGTCACCTCGACCCACGGCGCCGGCGATGTGCCGGATAACCTGCAGCCCTTCGCCAAGGATCTTGCCGAGCAGCATCCGGATCTTAAAACATTGAAATATGGCGTGATCGCGCTGGGTGACAGCAGTTATGACACCTTTTGCCAGGGCGGCAAGACGCTGGATCGACTGCTGGCCGAGTGCGGCGCCAGCCGGATTGGAGATCGTCTGGACATCGACGTGACCCAGCACGAGATCCCGGAAGATGCCGCTGAAGGCTGGATCCGGGACTGGTTGGCATTGATCGCCTGAACGGGGGTGGGAGATCCGGTAAAAAAGGCCTTGATCTCCCCGCTTATCCCCAGATCGCTATCCACCAGGTTATTAACAGATGGATCCGGATAAGTTGTTCTACGCCGTTACCCACAACACCGCCGAAAAATGTGTATAACTATGGTGTAAAACTCTGTAAAACCTATAGTTATCCATGTATGAGATCCAGAGCGGCAAGCCTCTGTGTATAAAAACCCTTGTTATCCCCCAGTTCACCGGGCCAGGATCCAAGCTTTTCCACAACCTGGGATCATCTTTAACACGATGATCTTTATGATCAAAAAGTGCTTATCAACAGAAGTGATGGATCCTAATAAAAGATCCAATAAAAGATCGATCTAAAGATCCTTAAGATCTATTTAGTGGATCCTCCCTCCATACTGAACGCTAAGTAGACGTTCCCCTCAGGGCGTGAAACAGATAGAATGTTCCGCCCTTCAGCCCAGGCAAATAAAGATCTTCAGGCATGCAGATCAAGGTGATCCCCAATGCAATACCATGAACAATTTGATGTGATCGTCGTTGGCGGCGGTCATGCAGGAACCGAAGCAGCAACAGCGGCAGCCCGGATGGGGCTGAATACCCTGTTGCTGACCCACAATATCGATACGCTGGGACACATGTCCTGTAATCCGGCGATCGGCGGGATCGGCAAGGGACACCTGGTCAAGGAAGTAGATGCCCTCGGCGGGATCATGGCGCGCGCCATCGATCTTGGCGGGATCCAGTTCCGCACCCTCAACTCCTCCAAAGGACCGGCAGTGCGCGCCACTCGTGCCCAGGCGGATCGCCTGCTGTACAAGGCCGTGGTACGCCAGATGCTGGAGAACTACCGCAACCTGAAGATCTTCCAGCAGGCCTGTGACGATCTGATCATGGACGGGGATCGGGTTGCCGGCGTGGTCACCCAGAGCGGGATCCGCATCAGTGGCAAGACGGTAGTACTGACCGTCGGCACCTTCCTGAACGGCCTGATCCACATCGGGATGGAGAACTACAAGGGCGGCCGCGCCGGGGATCCTCCCTCAATCGCCCTCGCCCAGCGCCTGCGGGAACTGCCGCTGCGCATCGATCGTCTCAAGACCGGCACACCGCCGCGCATCGATGCCCGCAGTGTCGATTTATCGGTGATGCAGGTCCAGTACGGCGACGAACCGCGTCCGGTCTTTTCCTTCATCGGCGACGCCAGCCAGCACCCACGTCAGGTACCCTGCTACGTTACCCATACCAACGAGCGCACCCACGAGGTGATCCGCAACAACCTGGATCGCAGCCCCATGTACGCCGGGGTGATCGAGGGGATTGGACCGCGTTACTGCCCGTCGATCGAGGACAAGATCACCCGTTTTGCCGACAAGACGGCGCACCAGATCTTCGTCGAGCCGGAAGGCCTGACCACCCACGAACTCTACCCGAACGGGATCTCCACCAGCCTGCCGTTCGACGTACAGGTGCAGATCGTCCGTTCCGTGCGCGGCTTCGAGAATGCTCACATCACCCGTCCCGGCTACGCCATCGAGTATGACTTCTTCGATCCGCGGGATCTCAAGGCCAACATGGAGAGCAAGTGCATTCCAAACCTGTTCTTCGCCGGCCAGATCAACGGCACCACCGGCTATGAAGAGGCGGCAGCCCAGGGTCTGCTGGCCGGTCTGAACGCCGGTCTGCGGGCGCAGGAGAAAGATGCCTGGCATCCGCGCCGGGATCAGGCCTACATCGGCGTGATGATGGACGATCTCTCCACCCTGGGGACTCGCGAGCCCTACCGCATGTTCACCAGTCGCGCCGAATATCGCCTGCTGCTGCGCGAAGACAACGCCGATCTGCGTCTGACCGGCATCGGCCGTGAACTGGGTCTGGTGGACGACGAGCGCTGGGGCAAGTTCAACGCCAAGATGGAGCAGGTGGAGCAGGAGCGTCAGCGCATGCGCTCGACCTGGATCCACCCGCAGCATCCGTCGCTGGAGGCGGTCAATGCTCTGGTCAACACCCCGTTGACCCGCGAGCAGAGCCTGGAAGAGCTGCTGCGTCGCCCCGAGGTGACCTATGAGGCCCTGATGGCCATCGAGGGGGTCGGTCCGGCCCTGCCCGATACGGCAGCCGCCGATCAGGTGGAGATCCAGATCAAGTACGCCGGCTACATCGAACGCCAGCACGACGAAGTGGAGAAGCAGCTGCGCAACGAGAACACCCTGTTGCCGCTGGACATGAACTACCGCGACGTCAACGGCCTCTCCAACGAGGTGATCGCCAAGCTCAACGATGCCAAGCCGCAGACCATAGGTCAGGCATCCCGCATCTCAGGCATCACCCCAGCGGCCATCTCCATCCTGCTGGTTCATCTGAAAAAACACGGCCTGCTGCGTAAAACCGCCTGAGGATCCTACCGTTGCAAAACATGCTGGAAAGATTGAACGGCCTGCTCATGCAGGCCGGAATTGTTATCACCGATACCCAAAAGACCCAGTTGGTTCAGCTTGTCGAGTTGCTGCACAAGTGGAACAAGGCTTACAATCTCACCTCGGTACGAGATCCGGACGCCATGCTGGTCAAGCATATCCTCGATAGCCTGGTGGTGAGCCAGCACCTGCACGGTGAGCGCTTCATCGATGTGGGCACCGGCCCGGGCCTGCCCGGCCTGCCGCTGGCGATCATCAACCCGGACAAGCAATTCGTGCTGCTGGACAGCCTGGGCAAGCGGATCAACTTCATCCGCCAGGTGATCCTGGAGCTGGGTTTGACCAACGTGACGCCGGTCAAATCCAGGGTCGAGGAGTATCAGCCCGAGGTCGGATTTGACGGCGTGCTGAGCCGGGCATTCGCCTCGCTGGAAGACATGCTGAGCTGGTGTCACCATCTGCCGTCGGCCCAGGGCAGCTTCCTGGCGCTCAAGGGACAATTCCCCGAGCAGGAGCTGGCCCAGTTGCCCGCCAACATCCATCTGGTCGCCTCCCATCAACTGGTGGTACCGGAGCTGGAAGGCGAACGTCATCTGCTGGAATTCAAACATATCCAGCCCGAATAGGGTCGCAGTTTCATTTAGGGGACAGTGTGGGAAAAGTCATCGCCATAGCCAACCAGAAGGGTGGAGTGGGTAAAACCACCACCTGTGTGAACTTGGCCGCCTCCATGGCCGCTACCCGCCGCAAGGTGCTGGTGATCGATCTGGATCCGCAGGGCAATGCCACCATGGGCAGCGGTGTCGACAAGTACGACGTCGAGCGCACCGCCTATGAGCTGCTGATCGAGGACACCCCCATCGGCGAGGTGATCATCCCCGAAACCTCCGGGGGCTATCACCTGATCGCCGCCAACGCCGACGTGACCGCAGCCGAAATCCGGCTGATGGAATTCTTCGCCCGCGAGATCCGCCTGCGCAATGCGCTGGCCTCGGTACGGGACAAATACGACTACGTCTTCATCGACTGCCCGCCTTCTCTCAACATGCTGACCGTCAACGCCATGGCCGCCGCCGATTCCGTGCTGGTGCCCATGCAGTGCGAATACTATGCGCTGGAGGGGCTCACCGCCCTGGTCGACACCATCAGCAAGCTGGCAGCCGTGGTCAACCCGGAGCTGAAGATCGAGGGGGTGCTGCGCACCATGTTCGATCACCGCAACCGGCTGGCCAATGATGTGTCCGATCAGCTTAAACAGCACTTCGGGGACAAGGTCTATCGCACCATCATTCCCCGCAACGTAAGACTGGCTGAGGCGCCGAGCTTCGGTGCGCCGGCCATGCACTATGACAAATCATCGGTGGGCGCCAAGGCCTATCTGGCTCTGGCTGGCGAGATCCTGCGCCGTCAGGAGCAGGAACGTCAGGTGACCATCGCAGACCGAGAGAGCATATGACGCCGAAAAAACGTGGGCTGGGCAAGGGGCTGGACGCTCTGCTCAGTACCAGCACGGCCGCGCGCCAGAAACAGGTGATGAGCGACCAGCGCACCGAGCAGGCCATGGCCCCGACCAACCAGGGCGAGCTGCGCAAGCTGCCGGTGGAGTGGCTGCAATCCGGCAAGTACCAGCCGCGCAAGGATATGTCGCAGGATGCGCTGGAAGACTTGGCCAACTCCATCCGTGCCCAGGGGGTGATCCAGCCCATCGTGGTGCGTCCGCTTGGCGAGCACTCCTTCGAAATCATCGCCGGTGAGCGGCGCTGGCGCGCCTCCCAGCTGGCCCGCCTCGAGGTGGTGCCCTGCCTGGTCAAGGACGTGCCTGACGAGGCGGCCGTCGCCATCGCGCTGATTGAGAACATCCAGCGCGAGGATCTCAACGCCATCGAAGAGGCGGTCGCCCTGCAGCGACTGCTGACCGAATTCGAACTGACCCATCAGCAGGTGGCCGAGGCGGTGGGCAAGTCCCGCACCACGGTCACCAACCTGCTGCGCCTCAATCAGCTCAACGACGATGTGAAGCGCTTCGTCGAGCACGGCGACCTCGACATGGGCCATGCTCGCGCACTGCTGGCGCTGAGCGGCCAGGCCCAGTCCGAACTGGCGAAACTGGTGGCCCAGAAGGGGCTGACAGTGCGAGATACCGAGAAGCTGGTGCAAAAAGCGTTGGAACCGGCAAAAGCCAAGGTCGAGCCCGTCCGTGATCCCCAGTTTGGTTATCTCGAGCGCCAGATTTCAGAAAAAATTGGCAATCAGGTACAACTTCAGCCGGGAAAACAGGATAGCGGTAAGTTAGTAATAAGTTACGAGAACTTGGCAGATTTGGACCGGGTATTGGGCTATTTTGGCCTGTCAGAAACGTGATTTTTACGCTTTTTGTAGTAATAAAACATCCATTCCTTTTGATATGAACATAACCTTAATTCTGTGCGGAAAGCCGCAAAAATTAAGGATTTTTGTCATGTTGCAATAGCTGCCTTCAAGGGTATAATTTGACCGGCTTTTTGGGCTGTAAACGCGGGGTCTTCGGATCCCGATTTTTTACAGTTCTGTAATGTTCAGGGGTAGGTTGGTGAAGCAGAAAATAGCCTTGGAAGGTTTAACGCTGGCCTTGGCTATGCTCGTTTGTCAGCTCGTCCTGATCCTGGCGATCAGTACCGTCTGGTTTTATCAGACCGGTGCGTTTGCCGGACGCTCCTCCCTCTTCGGGGGGGGCATGTACTGGGTTCCTCAAGCCCTGTTCACGCTCTGGGTTCTGCGCCGCAAGGTGACGAAGGAGAGTGTGGGCCTGGTTCTGCGGGACTTTTATGGTGGGGCAGGGATTAAGCTCATTACTACAACAGGACTTTTCGCCCTGATGTTTGGCGCCGGGATCGAGGTCGATACCGTCTCGTTCTTCGCCACTTATATCCTCGCCCTCGTTGTACAGTGGATAGTCTCATTCACGCTTAACAACCACTATTAGGAAAACTCATGTCTGCAACCGGAGAAGTCCTGACTCCTCAGGGATATATCTCCCACCATCTGACCCATCTGCAAGTCGGGTCTGGGTTCTGGACGGTGAATATCGATTCCATGATATTTTCCGTCTTGCTAGGCGCTCTGTTTATCTGGTCGTTCCGCCGTGTCGCCGTCAAGGCTACCAGCGGTGTGCCCGGCAAACTGCAGTGCTTTGTGGAGATGCTGGTCGAGTTTGTGAGTGGTAACGTCAAGGACATCTTTCACGGTCGTAACAAGGTCATCGCACCTTTGGGCCTGACAGTGTTCGTGTGGATCTTCCTGATGAACCTGATGGATCTGATCCCCGTTGACTTTATCCCCCACGCTGCACAGTTGATGGGTGTTCCCTATCTGCGTGTGGTTCCCTCTGCTGACGTTAACATCACCATGTCCATGGCTTTGGGCGTGTTCTTCTTGATCCTGTACTACAGCATCAAGGTCAAGGGTATCGGCGGGTTCGTGAAGGAGCTGACGCTTCAGCCTTTCAACCACCCGGCGGCCATCCCGGTTAACCTCATCCTGGAAACTGTTACGCTGATTTCCAAACCTGTTTCTCTGGGTCTTCGACTGTTCGGCAACATGTATGCTGGCGAACTGATCTTTATCCTGATTGCGGGTTTGCTACCCTGGTGGTCACAGTGGATCCTGTCCGTGCCTTGGGCAATTTTCCACATCCTGATCATCACTTTGCAGGCGTTTATCTTCATGGTGCTGACCATCGTCTATCTGTCGATGGCACAAGAAGACCATGGTTGATGCAACTCAAATAATCCTTTTTATACAATCAATTACATCTAAATAAATGGAGATCCTCATGGAAAACTTGAACATGGACCTGCTGTACATCGCTGCTGCAATGATGATGGGTCTGGCGGCTATCGGCGCGTCCATCGGTATCGGTATCCTGGGTGGCAAGTTCCTGGAAGGCGCTGCTCGTCAACCTGACCTGATCCCTGTTCTGCGTACCCAGTTCTTCATCGTGATGGGTCTGGTGGATGCGATCCCGATGATCGCCGTTGGTCTGGGTCTGTACGTGATGTTTGCGGTTGCTGGCTAAGTCTCAACGACTCCCGGACATAACCCATTAACTAACTAAGAGGACATAGGCTGTGAATATCAACGCCACCCTCCTCGGCCAAGCAATTGCTTTTTTCATCTTCGTAGTGTTTTGCATGAAGTACGTATGGCCGCCGCTGATGGCAGCCATCGAAGCCCGTCAGAAAGCCATTGCTGACGGTCTCTCTTCCGCGGAGCGTGCCAAGAAAGATCTGGATTTGGCCAAGGCCAACGCCACCGATCAGCTGAAAGAAGCCAAGCTCCAGGCTGCAGAAATCATTGAACAGGCTAACAAACGTAAAGCCCAGATCATTGATGAGGCTGCTGCCGGTGCCCACTCTGAGCGGGAAAAAATCCTGGCTCAGGGCCGTGCCGAGATCGAAGCTGAACGTCATCGTGCCAAAGAAGAACTGCGTAAGCAGGTTGCTGCTCTTGCCATTGCTGGTGCAGAGAAGATCCTGGCGCGTCAAATCGACCAGGCTGCCAACAGCGACATCGTCGACAAACTGGTAGCAGAACTGTAACGGGAACGGGGCTATGTCTGAACTGACTACAATCGCTCGCCCCTACGCCAAGGCTGCTTTCGAGTTTGCCGTTGAGCACAAGGCGGTTGACCAGTGGCTGGGGATGCTCGGCTTCGCTGCACAAGTAGCGGAGAACGAGACCATCCACAACCTGGTAAACGGCTCTGTGGCTGCTGAAGAACTGGCAAGTATCTTTGTCGGTATCTGCGGTGAGCAACTCGACGAGCATGGTCAGAACCTGATCCGGGTGATGGCTGAGAATGGTCGCTTGGGTGTGCTGCCGGCGGTCGTTGCTGAATTCGTCGCGTTCAAGGCTGAACTGGATAAAGAAGTTCAGGCTGACGTGATTTCGGCGATCGAACTGACCGACCAGCAGAAAGCCAATATTCAGGCTTCTCTGGAACAACGTCTCGCGCGCAAAGTGAAGCTGAATTGCAGCATGGATGCGTCCTTGATGGCCGGGGTGCTCATCAAGGCCGGTGATCTGGTTATCGACGGTACAGTCCGCGGTAAGCTGGATCGCATGGCTGACGCGCTGCAATCTTGATTGGGGTATTAGAGCATGCAACTGAATTCCACTGAAATCGCCGAGCTGATCAAGCAGCGCATTGCGCAGTTTGATATCAAGAGCGAAGCGCGTAACGAAGGTACCATCGTCTCTGTGAGCGACGGTATCATTCGTATTCACGGCCTGGCCGATGCCATGCAAGGTGAGATGATCGAGCTGCCGGGCAACCGCTACGCTCTGGCATTGAACCTGGAGCGTGACTCCGTCGGTGCGGTGATCATGGGTTCCTATGACGGTCTGTCAGAAGGAATGAAAGTAAAAGGGACTGGCCGCATTCTGGAAGTGCCGGTCGGTCGTGGTCTGTTGGGCCGGGTGTTGAACACCCTGGGTCAGCCGATCGACGGTAAAGGTCCAATCGACAACGACGGCTTCTCGCCGATCGAAGTGATTGCACCGGGCGTTATCGAGCGTAAGTCTGTTGACCAGCCGGTCCAGACCGGTCTGAAAGCCATCGATGCCATGATCCCTATCGGTCGTGGCCAGCGTGAGCTGATCATCGGTGACCGTCAGGTTGGTAAGACCGCCATCGCGATCGACACCATCATCAACCAGAAAGACTCCGGCATTAAGTGTGTCTACGTTGCGATTGGCCAGAAGGCCTCCACCATCGCCAACGTGGTGCGCAAGCTGGAAGAGCACGGCGCCCTGGCCAACACCATCGTGGTAGTTGCCTCTGCTTCCGAAGCTGCCGCTCTGCAGTACCTGGCTCCGTATGCCGGCTGCTCCATGGGTGAGTACTTCCGTGACCGCGGTGAAGACGCGCTGATCATCTATGATGACCTGTCCAAGCAGGCCGTAGCTTATCGCCAGATCTCCCTGCTGCTGCGCCGTCCGCCAGGACGTGAAGCTTACCCGGGTGACGTTTTCTATCTGCACTCCCGTCTGCTGGAGCGTGCTGCTCGCGTCAACGCCGAGTACGTAGAGAAGTTCACCAATGGTGCCGTGAAAGGCCAGACCGGTTCTCTGACCGCGCTGCCGATCATCGAAACCCAGGCGGGTGACGTATCTGCATTCGTACCGACCAACGTGATCTCCATCACCGATGGTCAGATCTTCCTGACCTCACAGCTGTTCAACTCCGGTATTCGTCCGGCGGTTGACCCGGGTATCTCCGTATCCCGTGTGGGCGGTGCTGCTCAGACCAAGATCGTCAAGAAGCTGTCCGGTGGTATCCGTACCGCGCTGGCCCAGTATCGCGAACTGGCGGCATTCGCCCAGTTCTCCTCCGATCTGGACGACGCAACCCGCAAGCAGCTGGACCACGGTCAGAAAGTGACCGAGCTGATGAAGCAGAAACAGTACTCTCCGCTGAGCGTGGCTCACCAGTCTCTGGTGCTGTTCGCCGCGGAAAAAGGCTATCTCTCCGATGTCGAGCTGAACAAGATCGTCGACTTCGAAGCCGCTCTGCTCTCTTACGCCAATACCCAGCATGCTGAGCTGATGGCTGAAATCAATGCCAAGGCCGACTACAACGACGCGATCGTTGGCAAGCTGACTGCGTTGCTGGATGACTTCAAGGCAACCCAGACCTGGTAAGCGTGTGTGGCAGCGCGAGCTGCCACCTGATGGAGAGTAAGAGATGGCCGGCGCAAAAGAGATACGTAACAAGATCGGGAGTGTGAAAAACACTCAGAAGATCACCGGCGCTATGGAAATGGTGGCAGCAAGCAAGATGCGCCGTGCGCAAGATCGCATGTCTGCCAGCCGTCCGTACGCTGAAACCATGCGCAAGGTGATCGGCCATATCGCTCAGGGGAACTTGGAATACAAGCACCCCTACCTCATCGAACGTGAGGTCAAGCGAGTGGGTTACATCGTCGTCTCCACCGACCGTGGCCTGTGTGGCGGTTTGAACATCAACCTGTTCAAGGCTGCCCTCAATGATATGAAGCAATGGAGCGCGAAAGGAGCCAAGGTTGACCTGGCTCTGATCGGCAACAAGGCCTCCAACTTCTTTGAACGGCACGGCGCCAAGGTGAAAGCTCATGTCGCAGGACTGGGCGATAACCCGAGCGTCAATGACCTGATTGGTTCAGTCAAGGTCATGCTGAAGGCTTACGACAACGGTGAGATTGACAGGCTGTATCTGGTGTACAACAAGTTCGTCAACACCATGGTTCAGCAACCACGAGTCGATCAACTGCTGCCTTTGCCCGTAACTGAAGACAGCAAGCTCGCCAAGAAACACCACTGGGATTACCTCTATGAGCCGGATCCCAAGCAACTGCTGGATACCCTGCTGATTCGCTATGTCGAATCCCAGGTCTACCAGGGGGTAGTGGAAAACTTGGCAAGTGAACAGGCAGCCCGAATGGTTGCCATGCAAGCCGCGACTGACAACGCCGGTAACCTGATTAACGATCTGCAACTGGTATACAACAAGGCCCGTCAGGCCAGTATTACCCAGGAACTGACAGAGATCGTATCCGGTGCTGCTGCGGTGTAAGGCAAGGGTTATCAAAGGTTTAGAGGATTTGACATGAGTAACGGTTTCATCGTCCAAATCATCGGCGCTGTGGTGGACATCGAGTTCCCGCAAGATGCCGTGCCCCAGGTGTACGATGCACTGAAGGTTGTCAGCGAAGGTCAAGGCCAGGGTCTGGTGCTGGAAGTTCAGCAACAGATCGGTGGCGGCGTCGTTCGTTGCATCACCATGGGCTCCTCCGACGGTCTGCGTCGTGGGTTGGAAGTAGTGAATAGCGGTAAATCCATCCAGGTGCCGGTCGGTGTATCGACTCTGGGTCGGATCATGAACGTACTGGGCGATCCGATCGACGAAAAAGGTCCGATCGGTGAAGAAGAGCGTTGGTCCATCCACCGCGCGGCTCCCAGCTACGAAGATCAGTCCAACAGCAACGACCTGCTGGAGACTGGCATCAAGGTTATCGACCTGGTATGCCCGTTCGCCAAGGGTGGTAAGGTTGGTCTGTTCGGTGGTGCCGGTGTAGGCAAGACCGTAAACATGATGGAGCTGATCCGTAACATCGCGATCGAACACAGCGGTTACTCCGTGTTCGCCGGTGTAGGTGAGCGTACCCGTGAGGGTAACGACTTCTACCACGAGATGATGGAGTCCAACGTACTGGACAAAGTATCTCTGGTTTACGGTCAGATGAACGAGCCGCCCGGAAACCGTCTGCGCGTGGCGCTGACCGGTCTGACCATGGCCGAGAAGTTCCGTGACGAAGGTCGTGACGTGCTGTTCTTCGTGGACAACATCTACCGTTACACCCTGGCCGGTACTGAAGTATCCGCACTGCTGGGCCGTATGCCCTCCGCAGTAGGTTACCAGCCGACCCTGGCCGAGGAGATGGGCGTTCTGCAGGAACGTATCACCTCCACCAAGACCGGTTCCATCACCTCCGTACAGGCCGTTTACGTGCCTGCGGATGACTTGACCGACCCGTCTCCGGCGACCACCTTCGCCCACCTGGATGCGACCGTCGTACTGTCCCGTCAGATCGCGGCACTGGGTATCTACCCGGCCGTTGACCCGCTGGACTCCACCTCCCGTCAGCTGGATCCGCTGGTGGTTGGCAAGGAGCACTACGAGACTGCTCGTGGCGTTCAGACCGTACTGCAGCGCTACAAAGAGCTTAAGGACATCATCGCCATCCTGGGTATGGATGAACTGTCAGAAGAAGACAAACTGACCGTAGCCCGTGCCCGTAAGATCGAGCGTTTCCTGTCCCAGCCGTTCTTCGTGGCAGAAGTGTTTACCGGT
Source organism: Aeromonas sp. Y318-1 (assembly GCF_027706125.1). Lineage (NCBI taxonomy): Bacteria > Pseudomonadati > Pseudomonadota > Gammaproteobacteria > Aeromonadales > Aeromonadaceae > Aeromonas > Aeromonas sp. Y318-1. The sequence goes on along the minus strand of NZ_JAPDCM010000024.1, from coordinate 10,238 downwards.
TCCCCGGGCAAATACGTGCCGCTGAAAGAGACCATCCGTGGTTTCCAGGGCATCCTGAAAGGCGAGTACGACGATCTGCCGGAGCAGGCGTTTTACATGGTTGGCAGCATCGACGAAGTTGTCGAGAAAGCCAAGAAACTGTAAGCCTCGATAGGAGGGCCCATGGCAGAGATGATCTCCTTTCACCTGGACGTGGTGAGCGCTGAAGGAAAACTGTTTTCCGGTCGCGTGCAGTCCGCTCAGGTATCAGGCTCCGAAGGTGAGCTGGGTCTCCGCCACGGTCATGCTCCGTTGCTGACTGCCATCAAGCCGGGCCTGGTCCGCTTGGTGAAGCAGAATGGAACTGAAGAGGTGCTGTACATCTCCGGCGGCATGCTGGAAGTACAACCCGAAGCCGTGACCGTGCTGGCGGACACCGCGATTCGTGCCGACGATTTGGATGAGGCGAAAGCCCAGGAAGCCAAACGCGCGGCGGAAGAGCGGATCCACAGCTCCCATGGTGATATCGACTACGCCCAGGCCGCTACCGAGCTGGCCAAGGCGATGGCTCAACTGCGGGTCATCGATATCGTCAAAAAGAATTACCGTTAATAACGGTGAGGTAAAAAGCGACCTGCGGGTCGCTTTTTTTTTACTCGTTGGATAGACTCCGCCGAGTATTTCTTCATGTTCCAAAGGTCGAATTATGTCTCTCAACGTCGTGATCCTGGCTGCGGGTAAAGGTACCCGTATGCGCTCCTCCCTGCCCAAGGTGCTGCACCCGGTCGCCAACAAGCCGATGGTTTCCCATGTGATCGAGACTGCCCGCAAGGTCGGTGCCGAGCAGCTGCATCTGGTGTATGGCCACGGTGCCGAACTGCTGAAGGAGCGGATCCAGGCATCCGACCTGAACTGGGTGCTGCAGGCGCAGCAACTGGGTACCGGCCACGCCGTCGCCCAGGCCATCCCGTTCTGGCAAGACGAAGACGACGTGCTGGTGCTCTACGGCGATACCCCGCTGATCCAGCCGGAAACCCTGCAGCGGCTGCTGGCCGCCAAGGCAAGCGATGGCATGGCGCTGCTGACCGTGGTGCTGGACAACCCGACCGGTTATGGCCGCATCGTGCGCCGCAATGGCCAGGTGGTCGGCATCGTCGAGCAGAAGGATGCCAATGCCGAGCAGCTGGCCATCCGCGAAGTGAACACCGGCGTGCTGGTGGCCAACGGTGGCCAGCTGCGCAGCTGGCTGTCGCGTCTGGACAACAAGAATGCCCAGGGCGAGTTCTATCTGACTGACGTGATCGCCATGGCCCATGCCGACAACTGCCCCATCGCCGCAGTCCACCCGGACGACGCCATGGAAGTGGAAGGGGCCAACAACCGGGTTCAACTGGCCCAGCTCGAGCGCAGTTACCAGAAGATGCAGGCCGAGCGGCTGATGATCGCCGGCGCCACCCTGATCGACCCGGCCCGCTTCGATCTGCGCGGCACCCTGGAAATCGGGGAAGAGGTGGTGATCGACGTCAACGTCATCATCGAAGGCAAGGTGGTGCTGGGCAACCATGTCCGCATCGGGGCCGGCAGCGTGCTGAAGGATTGTGTGATCGGCGATCACACCGAGGTGAAACCCTACTCGGTTATCGAGGGTGCACAGGTGGCAGATCAGTGCTCAGTGGGTCCGTTTAGCCGCTTGCGCCCGGGGGCGGTTCTGGAGCAGGATGCGCACGTTGGCAACTTCGTCGAGATGAAGAAGGCCCGTCTTGGGGTTGGTTCTAAGTGCGGTCATCTGACCTATCTGGGGGATGCCGAAGTAGGTGCCAAGGTGAACATCGGGGCCGGCACCATCACCTGCAACTACGACGGGGTGAACAAGTTCCAGACCATCATCGAGGACGACGTCTTCGTCGGCTCCGATACCCAGCTGGTGGCGCCGGTGCGCATCGGCAAGGGGGCGACCCTGGGGGCCGGCTCCACCATCACCAAGGACGTGGCCGAGAATGAGTTGGTGATCACCAGGGTACCCCAGCGTCACATCAAAAACTGGGCTCGCCCGGTCAAGAAGAAGTGATGCCCGATCAATGAAATGCAAACCGGCGCCTGATGGCGCCGGTTTTGTTTTCAGTTCTCCTGCCCGCTGGCGGGGGGCGTCGGGGCGCTTCCCATCACCCGATACCAGTCCAGCTTGCGGGTCAGCACCATGACCAGCGCCAGGATGGTGAACAGCAGCAGGGCGCCGAGCAGCAGGGCTATCTCCTCGGCCTGCAGCAAGCCGAACAGGATGGCGTAGACCAGCCCGAGCAGGGCCGCGAAGCCGAGCCCCTGTTTGGGGCCACCCAGCACATGGCTGAGGTAGAAGCCGTTGAGGGCCACGCTGGCCAGGGCGGCAATCAGATAGGCCCAGGCAAAGCCGAGGTGTTCGGTCAGGGCCAGCAGCACCAGATAGAAGATGGCCAGCCCCATGCCCACCAGGGCGTACTGGATCGGGTGCACCCGCAGCCCCTTGAGCAGCTCGAACATGAAGAAGCTGAGGAAGGTGAGGCCGATGAACAGCAGCGCATACTTGGCGGCCCGCTCGTTCTGCTGGTAGTGATCCACCGGCTGCACCAGGCTGACGCTGAAGGCAGGCAGATCGCCGCTGGCACCCTTCATCATCCGGTTGAAACGGCTCTCCATGTCGGTGGCAAACCAGCTGCTCTGCCAGCTGGCCTCGAAACCGCTGGCGGTAAGGGTGCGGCTGCCCGGCAGAAAGTCACCGATGAAGTTGGGGTGGGGCCAGTTGCTGGCGAGGTTGAGCCTGCTGTCCTGGCCGATCGGCACCACTTCCAGCTGGTTCATCCCCTGCAGATCCAGCTCGATGTGAAAGGCGCCGTCTGCTCCCGGCAGGGTGGCAAGCGGTGCATGGATGCCGGCCAGCCCGTCACCCAGTAGGGCGCCGGGAGCAAACGGGATGCGTTGTTCCCCCAGTTGCAGCTCAGGCACCCGGTTGATGCCGCGGGCATCGGACAGCACCAGGCTCAGATAGGGTTTGCCTGCCACCAGGGCGGGATCGGCGCCATCGACGGTCAGATCCGGCTCGCCGCTGATCAGGGTTTTACCGTTCAGTTCGGCAGGCAGTCGCCCGGAGAGGGAGAGCCGGGTGTGATAGACCTGGGCCTGGTAGATACCGAGCTTGCGCGGGGTCACTTCCATGCTGGCCTGCACGTCCAGCTGCTCCGGCAGCAGGTAGCGGTAGAGCTGCAGCTTGCGCTCGAAGCGCTTGCCATCCTGCTCCACCGTGACGGTGCGGGTATAAGGCTGCACCACGACCGGCCCCAGCAGTCGCTGCGGGCCGCTGCTGCTGGCCATGATGCTGTGGATGGCCTGGCTGCGATAGGCCTGGCGCTCCCGGTTCAGCTCCATGATGGATTGCACCGGCACCATCAGCAGCAGGCTGAGCAACAGCAGCAGAAAGATCTTGTGGCTGAATATCTGTTTGACCATGACACGTCTCCTTGTTGATGGCTCCGAGTGTGACGGTCATGGGTGAAGGGGAGATGGGGTTGTGTGAAGCGGGGGTGAAGGGGGATAAAAAAACCGGCGCCTGGCGCCGGTCTGGGTATCACAGAGTTTTCAGTTTGGCCGGCAGGGCGGCCAGCACCTCTTCCTTGGCCTTGAGCGAGGCGAACTGTTTGCCGGGTTTCTGCACCACGGTGTGGACGAAGATGAGCTGTTTGCCCGGCTTGCTGGCCCAGCCGACGAACCAGCCGATCTGCTGCTCCCGGTTGAGGCTGCCATCCAGCTTCTTCGGGTAGCCCATGCCGGTCTTGCCGTGGATCTGCCAGCCGTCTATCTCGCTCACCTTGAGGATGTTGGCGGTGTACTGCAGGGTCTGCGCCGACACCGGCAGCTTGCCGCTCACCATCTTGCCGAGGAAGCGGGCCTGCTCCTGTGGACTGATGGCAAGGCTGGAACTGAGCCAGGCCTGGGTCAGGCCGTCGTGCTTGCCAGGATTGCCGGAGAGATCCCGGTTGCCGTAGTCAAAGCGGTCGACGTACTGCTGGAAGCGCTCCATCCCCAGCCATTCGGTGATCTGCTGGGAGAACCAGACTACCGAGTAGGTTTCCCAGCGGCGCGGGGTGGTGGTCTCCCGCCAGGCGGGCAGCCAGTCGTCGTAACCGGGTTTGAAGGGCAGTGCCGGGTGCTCTTCGTCCACCAGAAAGCCGCTGTCGTAGCCCATCAGCGCCAGCGGGATCTTGAAGGTGGACGCGGGTGGCAGCTGGCTTGAACAATCTCCTTCGCTGGAGAGGGTCTGGCCGTTGCCATTGGCATAGAGAAAGCAGCCGGTGGCGGCGCTGGCCGGCAGCGAGAACAGCAGGCCTGCACCGAGCAGGCCGGATAACAGAAGGCGGGACATGGGGGTCTCCTTGAGCACATAGAGTTCGCTGGGAAAACATCAGCATAGCGCCGCTTTATGTGGCCAGTGTGAAGTGTCAGCCCGCCGGCAACCAGAGCTCGGCCAGTACCCCGCCGTCAGGCTGGTTGGCGAGGGTCAGCCGACCACCGTGCTGGCGGGCCACCTCGGTGGCGAAGCTGAGCCCGAGGCCGCTGCTCTTGCCCTTGTCGGGTCTGGGCAGCGAATAGAAGCGCTCGAAGATGCGCGGCAGGGCGTAGTCCGGAATGCCGGGCCCCTGATCCCGTACCCGGAAGCAGTAGCCTCCCTCCTCCATGGCCCCGCTCAGCGCCAGGGTGCCGCCGACGGGGGAGAAATCGAGGGCGTTGTCCAGCAGGTTGCCGAGCGCCTGTTCCACCAGCAGCGAGTCCCACTTCTGTTTCTGGGCCTCCCCCAATTCGGCGTGCAGGGTCACCTGGCGGCGCTGGGCCAGGATCTGGCGGGCATCGAGCACCCGTCTGCCCAGCCTGGCCGGCTCGACGGCCTGCCTGTCCAGCCCCTGCCCCGACTCCAGTTTGGCCAGCTGCAGCATGCGCTCGATCAGCTGCTGCATGCGGGCCGTCTCCAGATTGATGTTGCCGATAAAACGGGTAGCCACCTCGGGTGGCGGCGCCTCGGCCAGGATCTCCCCTGCCCCGCGAATGGCAGCCAGCGGGCTCTTGAGTTCGTGGGTCAGGCTGTGCACATAGGCTTCGATGTAGGCCTTGCCGTCCAGCTGGCGACGCATGGTTTCCAGGGAGCGACCGAGCCGATCCAGTTCCGGGCTGTAGAGGCGTGGCAGGCTGGCGGGCTGACCCTGGCTGACGGCATCGGCGTAGTGCACCAGCTTGCCGATGGCGCGGTTGAGCCACCACACCAGCAGGGCGCCGATCAGCAGCGAGATGAACAGCAGCAGGGCCGCCCCCTGCAGCAGCTGGTGTTCGCTGCGCTCTATCATGGGCAGCAGGGTACGGTTGGGCTTGGCGACGGTGAGGGAGCCGAGGATGTCGTCCCCCTCCCGCAGTGGCGCGGCCACGTGCATCACCGAACTGGCGGGATCGTCGGGGTCGCTGCGGGTGCTGCGGGCGCCGTATTCCCCGCGCAGGGTGCGATAGACGTCGTTCCAGCGCGAGTAGTCCTTGCCCAGATCCACCCCGTCCGAGTCGTACACCACCTTGCCCCAGCGATCGACCACATAGATGCGGTACTCCGCCTGCTGTTTGAGGTGGCCGTCGATCAGGGCGTTGATGGGGCTCTGGTTGAGGCGGGCGAAGGCGCTGGCCAGACGGCCATCCGCCATCTTGCCTTCCTGCAGGTCATCCAGCGCCAGCGGTGCCAGCATCTGGGCCATGTCCACCAGGGTATCTTCGGTGGCGCTGCGCACCCCGGGTTTGATCTCCTCGACGAAGATCTCCAGCACGAACCAGGCGGCCAGCGCGAAGATCAGCACCAGCCCGCACAGCAGTTGCAGCCCGATCCTCATGGTGTCCTCCGGCCGGTGTCAGGCCATCCTCTGTTCATGCCAGCTCCAGGCTGTAGCCGAGTCCGCGATGGGTCAGGATCAGGTTGGCGTGGGGATCCCGCTCCCGCAGCTTGGCGCGGATGGTCTTGATGTGGGTATCCACGGTGCGCTCCAGGCTCTCCTCCGCCCCGCTCCACACCAGATCCATCAGCTGCTGGCGGGAGTAGACCCGGCCCGGCGCCTGCATCAGGGTCTTGAGCAGCAGGTATTCGTAACGGGTAAGCGCCAGCGGCTGGCCGTGAAAGCTGATGCGGGCCCGCTCCTCGTCCAGCGCCAGCAACTGGCTCGGTGGGGGCGTGGCCGGCTGGCTGCGGCGCAGGATGACCCGCACCCGGGCGCACACCTCCCGCGGCGAGAAGGGCTTGGCCACATAGTCGTCGGCCCCGATCTCCAGACCGATCAGCCGGTCTATCTCCTCGCTGCGGGCGGTGAGAAACATCAGCGGGGTATCGCACAGTGCCCGAACCTGCTTGCACAACTCGAAACCGCTGATATCCGGCAGCCCCACATCCAGGATCAGAAAGTCGGGACGCGTCTGTTCCAGTCGTGCCAGCAGCGGTTGGCCGAGGGAAAACCACTCCACCTCGAAACCGTCGGTCTGCAGCGCGTAAATCAAGGTGTCGGCGATGCTGGCTTCATCTTCCACCAGCCAGATGGTTCGTTTTTGCATGGCATCCTCGTCGCAAATCAGCTGCCCCATTCTGGCATCGAACCAAATCGGATCCTATTTGCCGTTTGATTTTTTCATAAAAGGTATTAATATTTCGCCATTCTTTCGAATCGAAACTTAAAGATGACCAAACGTAATACTCAGCAGCGCCGTCACACCATAGTGAGCCTGGTGCAGGAGCAGGGTGAAGTGAGCGTCGATGCCCTGGCCAAACACTTCGCCACCTCCGAAGTGACCATCCGCAAAGATCTGGCGGTGCTGGAGACCGGTGGCCTGCTGCTGCGCCGTTACGGCGGTGCCGTTCCCCTGCCCTCCGAGATGGTGGCGGAGAGCAATCCCGAGCAAGTTTCGAAACGAAAGCTGGCGATCGCCCGTGCCGCCGCCGAACGGATCCGTGATCACAATCGCGTCATCATCGACAGCGGCAGCACCACCAGCGCCATGATCCCCATGCTGGGCAACAAGCGCGGCCTCATCGTGATGACCAACTCCCTCAACGTGGCCGGTGCTCTGCGCGAACTGGAGAACGAACCCACATTGCTGATGACCGGCGGCACCTGGGATCCCCACTCCGAGTCCTTCCAGGGGCAGGTGGCGGAGCAGGTGCTGCGCTCCTATGACTTCGACCAGCTGTTCATCGGTGCCGACGGCATCGATCCGGAACGCGGTACCACTACCTTCAACGAGCTGGTGGGCCTCTCCCGGGTCATGGCCGAAGTGTCGCGGGAGGTCATCGTCATGGTGGAGTCGGAGAAGATCGGCCGCAAGATCCCCAATCTCGAACTGCCCTGGTCCGGCATCCATACCCTGGTGACCGACGAGGGGCTGGCCAGTGCGGCCAGAGAGCAGATCCAGGCCAGGGGGATCCAGCTGATTTGTGCCCCCGTGGCCGTTTGACCTGAACAAACCAATATCCAACCGAATTAACGTCTTACGTCTCAAGGAGAAGTGTATGTGTGGCATCGTCGGGGCCGTCGCCCAACGTGATGTGGCTGAAATCCTGGTAGAGGGCCTGCGCCGTCTGGAATACCGTGGCTACGATTCGGCCGGTGTCGCCGTGTTCAGCGCCAACCAGCCGCTGCAGCGGGTGCGTCGGCTGGGCAAGGTGGCCGAGCTGGCCAAGGCGCTGGAAGAGCAGTCCGTCCACGGTGGTACCGGCATTGCCCACACCCGCTGGGCTACCCATGGTGAGCCGTCCGAGCGAAACGCTCACCCTCACGTCTCCGAGCATATCGTGGTGGTGCACAACGGCATCATCGAAAACCACGAAGAGCTGCGTGAAGAGCTCAAGGCACTGGGCTATGTGTTCAGCTCCGACACCGATACCGAGGTGATCGCTCACCTGGTGCACCATGAGCTGAAATCGGCCCCCAGCCTGCTGGCGGCCATGCAGGTAGCGGTGAAGCAGCTGCGCGGCGCCTACGGTACCGTGGTGATGGACAGCCGTGATGACAGCCGCGTGGTGGTGGCCCGCTCCGGCTCCCCGCTGGTGATCGGTCGCGGTATCGGCGAGAACTTCATCGCTTCCGACCAGATGGCACTGCTGCCGGTGACCCGCCGCTTCATCTTCCTGGAAGAGGGTGACGTGGCCGAAGTGACCCGCCGCGACGTGCACATTTTCGATACCCACGGCGAGGCCGTGGTGCGCGAAGAGCTGGAGTCCGAGCTCTCCCACGATGCCGGTGACAAGGGTGAATACCGTCACTACATGCTGAAAGAGATCTACGAGCAGCCCAAGGCCATCACCAATACCCTGGAAGGTCGTCTGGGTTCGGATCACGTGGTAGTCGAGTCGTTCGGCAACGGCGCCCGCGCCATCTTCGACAAGGTCGAGCACGTCCAGATCGTCGCCTGCGGCACCTCCTACAACTCCGGCATGGTGGCGCGCTACTGGTTTGAAGAGATCGCCGGCGTCTCCTGCGACGTGGAGATCGCCTCCGAGTTCCGCTACCGCAAGTCGGTGGTGCGCCCCAACAGCCTGCTGGTGACCCTCTCTCAGAGCGGCGAGACCGCCGACACCCTGGCCGCCCTGCGGTTGGCCAAGGAGTCCGGCTACATGAGCTCGCTGGCCATCTGCAACGTGCCGGGCTCTTCCCTGGTGCGTGAATCGGATCTGGCCTTTATGACCCGGGCCGGGGCAGAAATCGGGGTGGCTTCCACCAAGGCATTCACCACCCAGCTGGCCGGTCTGCTGATGCTGGTGGCCTCGGTCGGTCACTGCCGTGGCAACCTGAGTGCCGCCGCCGAGGCCGAGCTGGTCAAGGCGCTGCAAGCCCTGCCGCTGCGCATCAAGGAGAGCCTGGCGCTGGCCAAGGATATCGAAGCCTTGGCCGAAGAGTTTGCCGACAAGCATCACAGCCTGTTCCTCGGTCGTGGCAGCCAGTACCCCATCGCCATGGAAGGGGCACTCAAGCTCAAAGAGATCTCCTACATCCACGCCGAGGCCTATGCCGCCGGTGAGCTCAAGCACGGCCCGCTGGCGCTGATCGATGCCGAGATGCCCATCATCGTCGTGGCGCCGAACAACGATCTGCTGGAGAAGCTCAAGTCCAACGTGGAAGAGGTGCGTGCCCGTGGCGGTATCCTCTACGTGTTCGCCGATGCCGATGCCGGCTTCAAGAGCGACGAGACCATGCGGGTGATGAGCCTGAACCACGTGGAAGAGATGATCGCGCCGATCGTCTATACCGTGCCGTTGCAGCTGCTCTCCTACCACGTCGCCCTCATCAAGGGCACCGACGTGGATCAGCCGCGCAACCTGGCAAAATCCGTGACCGTGGAATAAGCCACCGCCGGAAATGAAAAAGAGCCGCATTGCGGCTCTTTTTGTTTGTCTGCTCGAGTGGCTGTTATGACAGCCGCAGGTTGGTGATGGTCACGTCGTCCAGCGAGGGCACTATGATGCCGCTGGAGATGCTCTTGGCGATCGCCTGGTTGCGGTTCTTCGAGTCGGTCTTGTTGGTGACCTGATTAAGGTGGAAGTTCACGGTCCGCTCGCTGATGCCGAGGATGGTGGCGATCTCCCAGGAGGTCTTGCCCTCGCTGGCCCAGAACAGGCACTCCTTCTCCCGATCCGACAGCTCGGTCAGGTACTTCATCAGATCCGGCCTGCTCTTTATCAGCTGCAGCGCCGAGTTGAAGATGTAGCTGGCGCAGAACGACAGCAAGGGAACGTTTTCAAACATCAGATCGGAATTGGACTTCTCCTTGCTGATGAAGGAGAGAATGCCGTGTTCCCCCTGCGGCGTGTGCAGCGGGAAGGAGACGCCGTTTCTCACCCCGAAGTCGGCGGCCAGGTTCATCACCTCCCGGCTGGCGCTGGGCAGCCAGGGAGAGTCGCAGTCGAGCTTGTTCCAGAAGATGGGCTGGGTCTGCTTCAGTCCCAGGAAGACGACAGGATCCTGGGTCAGGTAGTGCCGCTCCGAATAGGCATCGAACCAGCTGGTGGGGCAGTTGTTGAACAACGCCACATGGGATTTCTGCATGCTGATGGGGAAAATAATCAGCAAACGGAAGTAATCAAAGCCCATCTGATGACTGAAGCGCTCCAGCTGCTGCTGGATGTCGCTGGTCTTCTTGGCCGGCACTGTTGCAAAGTTAGCGATGAGGCAGCCTTTTGTCTTATTCAAAGGCCTTACATTTCAAAAACTCTGCTTACC
>NZ_JAPDCM010000023.1:0-46095 GCF_027706125.1 Aeromonas sp. Y318-1 | reverse complement strand
CAGAAGTGAAACGCGGTAGCGCCGATGGTAGTGTGGCATTCGCCATGCGAGAGTAGGACACTGCCAGGCACCCAACATTGAAAGCCCGCTCATCTGAGCGGGCTTTTTTATTATCTAAAATCAGCGACTTATGGCCATAAATCGCTGATTTCTCTGCTTTATGCCTGCCCTTGACTGGCGCAGGGCAGCTCCATGTTGACCACCCCATCTTCCAGCTGGATATCGATCTTGAAGCCAAGCCGTTTTGCCAGGTTGATCATGCCGCGGTTGCTGGGCATGGTCATGCCCGACAGCTGGCCAATGCCGCGCTCTCTGGCATAGCGCACTATCTTCTCCATCATCAGCTTGCCAAGCCCCAGCCCTTTCAGGTCGGAGCGCACCAGGATGGCAAACTCTGCATCAGACAGGTCCGGGTTGGAAATGGCGCGTACTACCCCCAGGATCTGCTGGTCAAACGGACCATCCTGCCCCACGGCGACAAAGGCCATCTCCCGGTCGTAATCGATCTGGGTCATGCGGGCCAGCTCTTCATGTCCCAGCTCCCCCACGTCGGCGAAGAAGCGCTTGTACCTGTCTTCATCCGATACCTTGAGTACAAACTGCTTGTGAGCCGGTTCATCCTCCGGCCGGATCGGGCGGAGCAGCACATGGCTCTGATCCTTGAGCCAGGCCCCCTCTTCCAGTTCGGTGGGATAGGGGCGGATAGCCAGTCTGCAGCGGCCTTCTTCAGCAGGTTGCAGCGTCAGGCTGGCATCCAGTACCACCATTTCGGCACCGCAGGCCTGCAGTGGGTGCAGATCCAGCCGCTGGATCTCGGGGAAGGCGAGCAGCAACTCCGACAATTGGCACAACACCTGGCCGAGGGCATCGATATCGAGTCGCTCCGGACTGGCCTGCTCGCGGATCTTGCGGCTCTTGAGCGCCCCGATGATTTGGTAGCGTGCCAGCGCCTGGTTCAGCGGCGGCAGGGCCGCCATCATCTCCTGCGGCTCGGCTCCTGACTCGCCGAGCAGGATGACAGGGCCGAATACGGGGTCTTGTTGCAGCCGGATCCGCAGTTCCAGCCCCCCACTGCGGCGCGCCATGCGCTGCACCAGCAGGCCTTCGATACGGGCGCCGGGATCGTGCTGCCTGACCCGATCCAGAATGGCGTCCGCAGCCTGGGCGACTTCGGCCGAGGTCCGCAGGTTGAGCATGACGCCGTGTACCGCCGACTTGTGGAGGATGTCCGGTGAACGCAGCTTGACTGCCACTGGATAGCCGATCTGCTCCGCGGTCAGGGTGGCCTCAATGGCATCGGAGACGATCCAGGTCGGCAGGGTGGAGAGCCCCGCAGCCTGCAGAATGGGGTGTGCCAGATGGGTGTCGAGGGTGAGTTGTTTGCGTTCCAGCGCTTGTCTGATCAACTGCTGGCACAGCTCGAGGTTGAGCCTGTCACCCTGCAGGGAGGCGGGGGTCTCCATCAGCTGCTTCTGGTTGCGCCGGTATTCCACCATGTGCATGAAGGCGGCGACCGCGCTCTCCGGAGTGCGGTAGGTGGGGAAGCCTGCCTCGCTGAACAGACGACGCCCCTCCTGGGCCGAATATTCCCCCGCCCAGTTGGTCAGGATATTGAAGCGTCTGGCTCTGGGGTGCTGCTTGACGTAGTCGATCAGGCTGCGCGCTAGGGCGGCGCCACGGGCGGTGAGTGACGGGGCATGGATGAGCAGGATAGCGTCAGCCTCATCCCCTTGCAGCAGGTCGTCGAGAGCCTGCTGATAGTCATTGATGTCGGCATCGCTGCCGATGTCGCGGGGCGGCATCGCCAGCTTGCCGCCCCGCTCCAGCAATTTGTCGATCGCCATGTTGGCCAAGCCACGGCCATTGGAGATGATGGCGAGCCGCTCTCCCTTGAGGGTCAGGGAGTGACTCAGAGTCTCGACGGCGGCAAACAGTTCGTGGGTATCCCGCACCCGCAGCATGCCGGCACGACGAATGGCGGCGTCATAGACGTTGTCGAGCCCGTTGTCCGGCTCATGGCGGCCACTCTTGAGCACCAGGATGGGTTTGTTGCGGGCGGCGGCGCGGGCGGCCGAGAGAAAATGGCGGGCGTCCTGCAGCTTGTCCATGTAGAGCAGGATGGCGCGAGTCACGCTGTCGCGGGAGAGCTGATCCAGCAGCTGGCCGAAGTTGATGTCGCAGTGATCGCCAAGGGAGATGAAGGCCGAGAAGCCGAGTTCATGCTGCTTGGCCCAATCCAGGATGGTGGTGCTGACGGCGGCCGACTGGGAGAGAAACGCCACCTGACCGGGTTTGGCGGCAATCGGCGAGAAGCTGGCATTGATGCCCTGACCCGGCAACAACATTCCCATGCTGTTGGGGCCGAGCAGGCGGATGCCGTATTGCCGGCTGAGCTGCTGCAGCTGCTCCCGCTCCGGCGCAGTGAAGTCTGCCGCCAGTATGATGGCAGCGCCCGTTCCCCGTTTGCCAAGCGCTTCGATGAGGGCCAACACCCGTTCCCGCCGGGTACAGACGATGGCGAGATCCGGGGCCAGCGGCAGGCTGTTGATATCGGCATAGGCCAGCACACCGGCAATGGCCTTGCTGTGTGGGCTGACTGGCAGGATGGGGCCCTTGAACTGGCCGGCGAGCAGGTGTCTTATCACCACGTGACCCGCCTTCTGCGGGTCGGTCGAGGCACCGATGACGGCGATTGACTGGGGTTTGAAGAGCCGATCCAGGCCGCTTGGTTTCATGGGCACTCCCGTGGGTGGCGGATGGTGCCAGTGTAATACGCTTTCAGCGCCGGTTCTGTGACCGGTTGCGGATCACTGCCTGGTCAGGGCACTGGCTCGCAGGTAAAACTTCAGCTCACCCTGGATCTGGCGTACCGCTGCCAGGTGGCGCTCCTGCAGATAGATATCCTGCTCTTGATCGAGCTGTGTTTGTGGTACGCCCAGGCTCTGCAGGTACTCATCGAACAGCAGCGAGCTGTTGATTTCGATCAGATGGGGCATCATGGCGCAGCTCCTTGTTCTATTCAGGCTGAACATCCAGTCTAGTCGGTGAATTGATCCTCAGACTGACCATTGTCAGATTTGACACGAAGTGGCTCACACATCTGTGGCGTCCTGCATCAAGGGGGCCAGGCCTGAGGTTATAGTGAATGGACGGCGGGGGAGGTGCGCGATGAGCAGGATCTGGTTGTGTTGCATCATGTTGTTTGCCGGCAGTGTGCTGGCGGCAGAGGTGCCCATCAGGGCCTGGAACCTGCTGCTGGACCATCCCAATCCTGCGGTGGCCGGTCTGCTGCGACTCTCGCTCGATCTGACCGTGCCGGAATACGGTCCCTATCGGCTGATTGCCAGCCCGCCGATGGAGCAGGGACGGGCGGTCAAGGAGTTGCAAAGCGGCGAGCTGGTGCAGATCGGGGTGTTTGCCCCCGACGAGGAGCGCGAACGTACCCTGCTGGCCATCCATGTTCCGCTGGCAAAAGGGCTGCTGGGCTGGCGGGTGTGCCTCATCCGGCAGGGGGATGAGGGGCGGTTCGCCAACATACGATCGCTGGCCGACTGGCAGCAGGCCGGGCTTCGCATCGGCCAACACAGATCCTGGCCTGATACCCGTCTGCTCAAGGAGAACGGCCTCAACGTGGTGGTGGGCAGCCTCTACGATGCCCTGTTCAACATGCTGCGCAAGCAGCGCTTTGACTGCTTCCTGCGTTCGGTCATCGAGATCGAGGAGGAGCTCAAGCAACACCCTGAGCTGGCCATCGAGCCGCACCTGGTGTTTCGCTATCCGCTGGCGCTGCTGTTCTTCGTCTCGCCCAAGTACCCGGAACTGGCCAAGCGCATCGAGCTCGGCCTGCAGCGAGCCCGTCAGTCCGGTGACTATGAGCGGGTATTTGAGGCGGGCTTTGGCAGCACCATTCGGCGGCTGCAGCTCGATCGGCGGGTGATGCTGGAGCTGAGCAATCCGGATCTGCCGGCCAGCAGCCGCGCCATGATGCAGGATCCCTCGCTCATCTATGCTCCGGCGCTGCCCACCGTGTCAGCGCAGTGAACCCTGGCCCCGGGCGGTATCCCAGAAGGCCCGGATCAGCGGCTCTTCCAGCCGCTTCTTGAGCACGGCGATGCCGACATCGAACGGCTTGAGCGCCGGCTTGGGTTCTACGATGCGCACCTTTTCCCCCATGGGACTGTGGTCGATCACCGCCGCCGGCACCAGCCCCACTCCGAAGCCGAGCGCCACCATGGCGACAATCCCCTCGTTGCCCGCCACCTCCGCATAGATGTTGGGAGCGATCCCCTTGTTGCGCAGCCATTGATCGCAGCGTTTGCGGGCCAGCCCCTGCTCCGAAAGGATCAGCGGCAGCCGCTCCCAGTCTGGCTCCCCCTGGGAGAACCACTGGCTCTGCTGCGGTGCGGTACGGGGGGCGATGAACACCAGCGGCACCTGCTGCAGGCTGGCAAATTCCAGCTTGGCGGAGAGGGCATCCGGCCGCGCGGCGATGGCCAGATCGGCCTCGTCGGCCAGGATCTTGTCCACCGCCAGCGCCGGGTCGCCGGTCTCCAGCTTGATCTCCAGCTGGGGATAGCGGCGGCGAAAGCGCTCAAGCACCTCGGGCAGCAGGAAGTAGCTGGCGGTGACCGAGCAGAACACCCGCAGCCGCCCCTGCAGCGGCTCATCGCTGCGTTTGAGCTCCTGCTTGAGCTGGCGCCACTCCTGCAGCAGGGCGCCGCCGAATTCACGCAGCTTCTCGCCCGCCGGGGTGAGTCGCACCGAGCGGTTGTCCCGCTCGAACAGCACGCAGCCGGTCTCCTGCTCCAGCCGCTGGATGGCGCGGCTCAGCGTGGAAGGGCTGACCGCCATGGCATCGGCGCTCTTGCCGAAGTGGAGGGAGTCGGCAAGGTGGAGAAACAGCTCGAGATTGCGAAGGTCCATCTTTTCAACTCCTGGTGCGGCATCGCTGCCCGAGACCCATGTTCTGGGCGGCTTCAATCTACCGTTTGGAGGTAGGTCTTGCCTGCGATGATGAAGGGCTAACGTTTCAATTATTGCAACGTACTGTTTCGAATATATCAGTTCAGGCAATAAGTGTCCCGCGCTATAGTGGTTTGGACAACGCCGCCATCCGGCATGGAATCAATCGAACGGAGCAATCACCATGGCTAACTATTTCAACACCTTGAACCTGCGTCAGCAGTTGGCCCAGCTGGGCAAGTGTCGTTTCATGCAGCGCGAAGAGTTCGCGGACGGCTGCAACGTGCTGAAGGGCAAGAAGGTGGTGATTGTGGGCTGTGGTGCCCAGGGTCTGAACCAGGGCCTGAACATGCGCGACTCCGGGCTGGATATCTCCTACGCCCTGCGCAAGGCCGCCATCACCGAGAAGCGCGCCTCCTGGCAGAAGGCCACCGACAACGGCTTCGCGGTGGGCACCTATGAAGAGCTGATCCCGACCGCCGATCTGGTGCTGAACCTGACTCCGGACAAGCAGCACTCCGACGTCGTCAAAACCGTGATGCCACTGATGAAGCAGGGCGCTGCGCTGGGCTACTCCCACGGCTTCAACGTGGTGGAAGAGGGTCAGCAGATCCGCTCCGACATCACGGTCGTGATGGTGGCGCCGAAGTGCCCGGGCACCGAGGTGCGCGAAGAGTACAAGCGCGGTTTCGGCGTGCCGACCCTGATCGCCGTTCACCCGGAGAACGATCCCAAGGGCGAAGGCATGGCCATCGCCAAGGCGTGGGCCTCTGCTACCGGCGGCGACCGTGCTGGGGTGCTGGAGTCCTCCTTCGTGGCGGAAGTGAAATCCGACCTGATGGGCGAGCAGACCATCCTCTGCGGCATGCTGCAGGCCGGTTCCCTGCTCTGCTACGACAAGCTGGTTGCCGAAGGGACTGACAAGGCCTATGCCGGCAAGCTGATCCAGTTCGGCTGGGAGACCATCACCGAAGCCCTGAAGCAGGGTGGCATCAGCCTGATGATGGACCGTCTGTCCAACCCGGCCAAGCTGCGCGCCTTCGAGCTCTCCGAGCAGCTCAAGACCCTGATGCGCCCGCTGTTCGAGAAGCACATGGACGACATCATCGCCGGTGAGTTCTCCCGCGGCATGATGGCCGACTGGGCCGAAGACGACGCCAAGCTGTTCGGCTGGCGCGAAGAGACCGGCAAGTCCGCCTTCGAAAACGCGCCGGCGTTTGCAGGCAAGATTGCCGAGCAGGAGTACTTCGACAATGGCGTGGTGATGGTGGCCATGGTCAAGGCGGGTGTCGAACTGGCGTTCGAAACCATGGTGGCCTCCGGCATCTATGAAGAGTCTGCCTACTACGAATCCCTGCACGAGCTGCCGCTGATCGCCAACACAGTTGCCCGCAAGCGTCTGTACGAGATGAACGTGGTCATCTCCGACACCGCCGAGTACGGCAACTACCTGTTCGCCAACGCCGCCGTGCCCTTGCTGCGCGAGCACTTCATGCCGACCCTGAAAGCGGGCGACCTGGGTGCCAGCAAGGCGGATGAGCAGAGCGTCGATAACCTGGCGCTGCTGGCGGCCAACGAAGCGACCCGCAACCACCCCATCGAAGCGATCGGTCAGGTACTGCGCGGTTACATGAAAGACATGAAGCGCATCGCCGTCGGCGGTTAAGCCGGCATCGGGCAGGATGATGAAGGGGCGGGGATGACGATCCTCGTCGCCGGTCGGGCTGGACACCCGACCGGCCAGCCAGAAAACCCGGCCACAAAAAAGCCCCGCTCATCGAGCGGGGCTTTTGCATTCAGAAAGGCCGGCTAAATCAGGCTTTCCACGCTTTCCAGGTGTTGATCAGACCGTTGGTGGAGCAGTCGTGGCTGGTGACAGCCGCATCGGTGTTGAGCTCCGGCAGGATCTTGTTGGCCAGCTGTTTGCCCAGCTCCACGCCCCACTGGTCGAAGCTGAAGATGTTCCAGATTGCGCCCTGTACGAAGATCTTGTGCTCGTACATGGCAATCAAAGAGCCAAGCGTTTTCGGGGTCAGGCTCTTGAACAGGATGGAGTTGGTCGGGCGGTTGCCTTCGAACACCTTGAACGGCACCAGATCCTTGACCTGCTCCAGGGTTTTGCCAGCCGCCAGGAACTCGGCTTCGACCTGTTCCTTGCTCTTGCCGAAGGCCAGCGCCTCAGTCTGGGCGAAGAAGTTGGCCAGCAGTTTCGGGTGGTGGTCGCCGATCGGGTTGTGGCTGATGGCCGGTGCCAGGAAGTCACAGGGGATCAGCTTGGTGCCCTGGTGGATCAGCTGGTAGAAGGCGTGCTGGCCGTTGGTGCCCGGTTCACCCCAGATGATGGGGCCGGTCTGGTAGTCAACCGGCTTGCCGTTGCGATCCACGTACTTGCCGTTGGATTCCATGTTGCCTTGCTGGAAGTAGGCAGGGAAGCGGTGCATGTACTGGTCGTACGGCAGGATGGCTTCGGACTCGGCACCGTAGAAGTTGTTGTACCACAGGCCGATCAGCGCCAGCAGCACCGGCACGTTCTGCTCATAGGAGGCAGTGGCGAAGTGCATGTCCATCTCGAAGGCGCCTTGCAGCAGGGCTTCGAAGTTTTCGAAACCGACGGACAGGGCGATGGGCATGCCGATGGCAGACCAGGAGGAGTAGCGACCGCCAACCCAGTCCCAGAACTCGAACATGTTGTTGGTGTCGATGCCGAACTCGGCCACGGCCTTGCCGTTGGTGGAGAGCGCAGCGAAGTGCTTGGCAACGTGGGCCTTGTCACCAGCGATCTTGATGAACCAGTCGCGGGCGGTCAGGGCGTTGGTCATGGTCTCCTGAGTGGTGAAGGTCTTGGAGGCCACCAGGAACAGGGTGGTTTCCGGATCGATCTTCTTCAGGGTTTCGGCGATGTGGGTGCCATCGACGTTGGAGACGAAGTGCATCTGCAGGTGGTTTTTATAGGGGCGCAGCGCTTCGGTGATCATCACCGGGCCGAGATCGGAGCCACCGATACCGATGTTGACCACATGCTGGATCGCCTTGCCGGTGTAGCCTTTCCACTCGCCGGAGATGATCTTCTCGCAGAAGCCTTTCATCTTGGCCAGCACGGCGTTCACTTCCGGCATCACATCCTTGCCGTCGCTCTCGATGGGGCGGTCGGAGCGGTTGCGCAGGGCCACGTGCAGCACCGAGCGGCCTTCGGTCATGTTGATCTTGTCGCCGTTGAACATGGCGTCGATCGCGCTGCGAAGATCGGTCTCTTTGGCCAGATCAACCAGCAACTTGAGGGTTTCTTCGGTGATCAGGTTCTTCGAGTAATCGACCAGGATGTCGCCGCCGAAGGTGAGGGAGAATTTGTCGAAACGCTGGGGATCCTGGGCAAACAGATCCTTGAGCCGGGTCTCTTTGTTCGCTGCAAAGTGGGCTTCCAGTGCCTGCCAGGCCTGGGTCTGGGTTGGATTGATGTTTTTCATAGGATTATCAGTCTTCCAAGTTGTGTATGAACCTTGCAGGCAAGGCTCCCGCCAAACCTTATTATTCGAGCATTATACCGGGCCAGCTGCGCCGCCCGTGTAACAGAGCTTTACCAATTGTCTGCCATCGACCGAGTTTACAACCAAAACGCTGCGATTATGAGTCACTGATGGCGGCCGGATCTTGCGTTTGCGCATACTTGGTCGGGCTTGCCGCCGTTGAAAGGGCTTTCAGGGCGAGAGCCTGCTGCGAGTGGGGTGGCAGTTTGGCCTGGCAGCCAAAAGAGTATTCGACAGGCGCCTTTTTGCTCATTTCATGCGCAGGCGCAAGTTGTTGGCACTGGAGGCTGGCTAGCATATGAGCGAATGGACGAGATCTCCCAGGGATGGCCACTGTCTGGAATGAGGAGATCGCTATGAAAGCTGTGTTGTCCCTGTTTGCTCTGAGCCTGATCGCCACCGGCCTCATCGGCCTGCTGACCATGGTACTGACCAGTGCGGCGCCTACCTTGCCGTTACGGGTGCTGGCGGTGATCGGTGCCGTGCTGGGAGGCTATGTGCTGGTGCAACCGCTGCTCAACCGGGTGGCTCGTCGGCTGGTGTAAGTCGACGCCCCCGGCATGCTGAAACAAAGTCCGGCCCAGGGTGGCCGGATTTTTTATGCCCGTCAGGGGGCCGGAAACGACAATGCCAGCCCGGAGGCTGGCATTGTGTCATTCAGGAAAAGGCTCAGGCCTGCGGCTTTTGCATGTGCATGACCATCTGCGGGAAGGGGATCTCGATACCTTCGGCATCGAAGGTGAGCTTCACCTTCTCGTGGAAGTCGAACCAGACTCCCCAGTAGTCGCCGGTCTTGACCCAGGGGCGTACCACGATATTGACCGAGGAGTCGGCCAGCGCGGCGACGGCGATGGTGGCGGCCGGCTCCTTGAGGATGCGCGGCTCTTCGCTGACCAGCCGTTCCAGGATCTGCTTGGCCTTGCGCAGATCGGAGCCATAGCCGATGCCGAAGGTCATGTCGACCCGGCGGGTATCCATGCGCGAGTAGTTGACGATGGTGCCGTTGAGGATGGCGGAGTTGGGTACCACTACCATCTTGTTGTCACCTGAGGTGAGGGTGGTGGTGAACAACTGCACCGACTGCACTACACCGGCGGTGCCAGCTACTTCGATGAACTCTCCCGCCTTGATGGGGCGGAAGATGATGAGCAGGAAGCCGGCGGCGAAGTTGGAGAGCGAGCCTTGCAGCGCCAGACCGATGGCCAGACCGGCGGCACCGATGATGGCGACGAAGGAGGCGGTCTGCACCCCGACCCGGCCCAGCGCGGCGATCACCACGAACACCAGGATGGCGTACTTGAGGATGCTGCCGACGAAGTGGGTGACAGTGGTGTCCAGCTTGCGGGCCTGCATCACCTTGACCACGGCGCTGCTGATGAGGTTGGCGGCGATATAGCCGACCAGCAGGGTGATCAGGGCGGCCGCGATGTTGACGGCGTACTCGATCAGCAGGCCCTGGTTGTTGACCAGCCAGGTCTGCGCTTCGGTGATGATTTCGGGTTCCATAGGGTGTCCTGTCAGGCGATAAAAGGTTTATGACACATGAATCTAACACTGGAATGCGACAATCCGGGTCGCATCTGGTGCTCATCGTCTCTTTTGTGCCACAAAAAACAAGGGAGGCCAAGGCCTCCCTCTTTACTGCAACCCGTCTGGAGCGGCGTGGCCGCTACTGATTGCAAATTGGGCTGGTCAGCTCTGCAGCAGCTGGCTGCGGATAAACTGCCACTGATCTTCAAAGCCGGCGGTGGGCTTGATTTTGAACTCGGAGCGAACGAACTGGCTGATGCGTCCCTCGGTATAGGCCAGCAGCAGGTTGGCCAGCATGGTCTCGTCGAGCTGGAAGCCCTGGCCTTCGCGCAGCCGCTTCTCCCGCAGCACCTGCTTGATCTGGGTCTCCAGCTTGTCAAACAGGACACTGATGCGATCCCGCAGCCGGTCGTGCTCGCCCAGCAGGGCATCGCCATTGAGGATGCGGGTGATGCCGGGGTTGCGCTCGGCGAACACCAGCAGCAGCTGCAGTATGTGGTGGCAGCGGGCCATGGTGTCCTTCTCTTCGGCCATGATCAGGTTGACCCGTGACAGCAGGGAATCCTCGATAAAGTCGATCAGCCCCTCGAACATTCGCGCCTTGCTGGGAAAATGTCGATAGAGAGCGGCCTCGGATACCCCCACCTCGGCCGCCAGACGGGCCGTAGTGATGCGCTGGCCAGGGCTGGTCTCCAGCATGTGGGCGAGCGCCTGCAGGATCTGATCGCGCCGACTCTGTTTCTGATTACTGCTTGCCATGGATTCCCCTAAAAAAACAATGGCCTGATTCTGTTATTAGGCACCGCCGCGCGGGCTGGTGTGGTCTGTTATTGGCGACCAGAAGAACCAAAACCGCCTTCACCCCGTTCGCTCTGATTGAACTCATCGACCAGTTGGAAGCTGGCCTGAACTACCGGCATGATCACCAGCTGGGCGATGCGCTCGCCGGGCTGCATGGTGAAGCTGTCATTGCCACGGTTCCACACCGAGACCATCAGCTGGCCCTGGTAGTCGGAATCGATAAGGCCGACCAGGTTGCCCAGCACGATGCCGTGCTTATGGCCGAGACCGGAGCGGGGCAGGATGGTGGCGCACAGGCCCGGATCCTGAATGTGGATGGCCAGCCCGGTCGGCACTAGCGTGGTATCACCCGGGGCCAGGGTCAGCGGGGCATCCAGCAGGGCGCGCAGATCCATGCCGGCGGAACCCGGTGTGGCATAGGCGGGCAGCGGGTACTCGGTGCCGATGCGGGCATCCAGAATCTTCAGTTCAATTTGTGTTGTCATAAATCGTTTTTAATGGAGTGGAGGTGGTCGATTGACTGGCTCAGTGCCGGTAGTGGTCTGCAATCAGGGCGATGAGATGACGAGCCAGCGTCAGCTTATCGGCCAGCGGCAGGGGGGCTTGACCCCCTTGCCAGAACACGGTCAGGGCGTTGTCATCGGCGTTGAAGCCCTGGCCCGCACGAGATACGTCGTTGGCGGCGATCATGTCCAGCCGCTTACGCTGCAGTTTGTCGAGGGCGTATTGTTCCACATCCACGGTTTCTGCGGCAAATCCGACGGTGAAGGGCTTGTCTGACAAAGCTCCCACGGCGGCGATGATGTCGGGGTTTTTGACCAGGGTCAGCTGCATCTGGTCGTTGTCACCGGTCTTCTTGATCTTCTGGTTGGCTACCTGCGCGGGGCGGTAGTCGGCGACGGCGGCGCAGCCGATGAAGAGGTCGCACTGGCCAACCCGGCTCATCACCGCCTGATGCATCTGCTTGGCACTCTCCACATCGACACGGGTGACGCCCGCCGGGGTGGCCAGTGCCACCGGGCCGCTCACCAGCGTCACCTCGGCGCCCGCTTCACGGGCGGCGCGGGCGATGGCGTAGCCCATCTTGCCAGAGCTGTGGTTGCTGATGTAGCGCACCGGATCCAGCGCTTCACGGGTCGGCCCTGCGGTGAGCAGCAGCCTGACCCCGGCCAGCAGCGGCTCGGCGGCGAGTTGCTGGCAGCAGCGCTCAACCAGTTCGAGGGGATCCAGCATCCGGCCCGGGCCCACGTCACCGCACGCCTGGCTGCCGGAGTCCGGCCCCCACAGCAGGATGCCGCGGCTGGCCAGAGTCTTGAGGTTGGCCTGGGTAGCGGCGTTGAGGTACATCTGCTGGTTCATGGCGGGCGCCAGCGCCACCGGTGCCGGGGTGGCCAGGCAGAGGGTGGTGAGCAGCTCGTCGGCCATGCCGGCGGCCATGCGAGCCATCAGGTTGGCGCTGGCCGGGGCGATCAGCACCAGATCGGCCCACTTGGCCAGCTCGATGTGACCCATGCCTGCCTCGGCGGCGGGATCCAGCAGACTGTCGGCCACCGGGTGGCCGGAGACGGCCTGCAGGGTGAGCGGGGTGATGAACTCCTTGGCGGAACGGGTCATCACCACCCGTACCTCGGCCCCCTGATCTTTCAGGCGGCGTACCAGTTCGGCACTCTTGTAGGCGGCGATCCCGCCACTGACACCCAACAGGATGCGTTTATCGGCCAATCTCATCTGCTGCTTCTCTTCCGGCTCACTCTGACTGGTCGGCTAAGATACCACAGGCAGCGGACGACGACAGAGGCTGACATGGGGGACTTGTGGTCGGGCTCCCGCGATTTTTTGCTATGTTTTCTCTCAATAGGCATGAGGGAGAGACAAATGAGCATCAAGGAGTGGCCGGAAGATGAACGCCCGCGCGAGAAGCTGCTGCGTCAGGGGCCCGGCGGCTTGTCCGACGCCGAGCTGCTGGCGATCTTCCTGCGCACCGGGGTCAGCGGCCTGAGTGCGGTCGATCTCTCCCGCCATCTGTTGCAGCAATTTGGTTCGTTGCGGGCGCTGCTTGGCGCCGAACAGCAGGCCTTTTGTGCGGCGCACGGCCTTGGGCCGGCCAAATATGCCCAGCTGCAGGCCGTGCTGGAGATGGGCAAGCGCCATCTGGCCGAACAGTTGCAAAGAGGCGATCCGCTCACTTCACCCCAACTAACCCGTGACTATCTGCAGGCCCAGCTACGGGATCGACCCCGCGAGGTGTTTGCCCTGCTGCTGCTCGACAACCAGCACCGAGTGATTCAATTCGTTGAACTTTTTTACGGCACCCTCGACTCGGCGAGCGTCTGGCCCAGAGAAATCGTGCAGATCGCACTCAAACATAATGCAGCCGCCGTGATTCTGGCGCATAATCACCCGTCCGGCGTCGCCGAGCCCAGTCGGGCCGACCGCCAGATCACGGATCGGATCACGGCCGCCTTGGCCCTGATCGATATCAGAGTGCTGGATCACTTGGTGATCGGTGACGGCATCACGGTTTCTTTCGCCGAGCGCGGTTGGTTATGACTGTGCTCTGGCGCCGTATTAGTTGATCTTTGATCACGGATGCTGTATAAAATGCCGCCTTCTGTTTGCCCCGCAATCGAAGGCCAGCGGGGCAGATATTTGCTCGAGCAATGAAGTAAGATTTGGAGAGACTGACATGTCTAGAGTATGCCAAGTAACCGGCAAGCGCCCGGCAGTTGGTAACAACCGTTCGCACGCTAACAACGCTACCAAGCGTCGTTTCCTGCCGAACCTGCACACTCACCGTTTTTGGGTTGAGAGTGAAAAACGCTTCGTAAGCCTGCGCGTATCCGCAAAAGGCATGCGTATCATCGACAAGCGTGGCGTTGAAGTGGTTCTGGCTGAACTGCGCGCCAGCGGTGTTAAGGTATAAGGAATTAGATCATGGCTAAAGGTATTCGCGAGAAAATTCGCCTGAACTCCAGCGCCGGTACTGGTCACTTCTATACCACTACCAAGAACAAGCGCACCATGCCCGAAAAAATGGAGATCAAAAAGTTTGATCCCGTTGTTCGTCAGCATGTGATCTACAAGGAAGGCAAAATCAAGTAATTACTTGATGCTGCATTCCCAAAAACCCGGCCTAGTGCCGGGTTTTTTTATGGCCGAAATTCAGTACACTGCCGGTTCTAAGGGAGGCTTGTCATGTTCAAACTGAGCCGCAAAGGCTGGAACAACGTGATCATCGTGGTGGTGCTGATTGTGATCACCCTGTTGCACCGGCTGGAGCTGGCCCAGCAGGAGAACAGCGCCAAGCGGGCGCGTCCGCTGCTGCCTGACAGCGCCGTGGTGCTCACCTGGCAGGGGCCGAGCTGGCAGATCGAACGGATCGGGCAGGGCTGGCGCAGCGGGCCGGATCTGGGGCTCAGCAGTGCCCAGCTGGCGGCACACATCGAGGCCTGGCAGGGCTGGTTGCTGCCGCCCGGCGAATCCGTGCGCGGTACCCCGGTTACCCTCAAGATCTGGGTCGCCGGCCAGAGCGATCCCATCGAGGTGGGCCTCTATCAGGACAGCGGCAAGTTTGCCGCCCTGCTGCCGCCCTCGACCTGGCTCAGCCTGAGCCAGGAGCAGTACCGCAGCCTGCTGCGTCCCGCTCCCTAACCCCTTTTCAGCGTCAGCACGAGGATCCCATGCCTGAATTACCGGAAGTCGAAGTCAGCCGCCAGGGTATCTCGCCCTGGCTTACCGGCATCAAGGTCACCCGAGTGGTGGTACGGGACGGCCGTCTGCGCTGGCCGGTGCCGGGGGAAATCCAGGAGCTGGTGGATCTCACCATCCACCGGGTCAGCCGCCGCGCCAAGTACCTGCTGCTGGAGACCGACTTCGGCACCGCCATCCTCCATCTGGGCATGTCGGGCAGCCTGCGGGTGCTGGACATCGGCACCCCGGCCGAGAAGCACGATCACGTGGATATCGAGCTGGCCAACGGCAAGCTGCTGCGGCTCAACGATCCGCGCCGCTTCGGCGCCCTGCTGTGGACCCGCGAGCCGGCCGAGGCGCACGCGCTGCTGGCCAAGCTGGGGCCGGAGCCGCTCACCGACGCGTTCAACGCCGATTACCTGCGTGAGCGTGCCAAGGGGCGCAGCACCGCCATCAAGACCTTCCTGATGGACAATCAGGTGGTGGTCGGGGTGGGCAACATCTACGCCAACGAGGCGCTCTACGCCGCCGGCATTCATCCCAAGCGGGCGGCGGGCAACATCAGCGCAGAGCGGTTGGGCACCCTGGTGGCCGAGATCAAGCGTGTGCTGGCCGAAGCCATCCGGCAGGGGGGCACCACCCTCAAGGATTTCACCAGCGCAGACGGCAAGCCGGGATATTTCGTGCAGCAGCTGCAGGTCTACGGACGGGGCGGCCAGCCCTGTTTTCACTGCCACACCCTGCTCAGTGAAATCCGGCTGGGACAGCGTACCACCGTGTTCTGCTCCCACTGCCAGCGCTGAATCGCGGTTTTTTTGGCCTGACATGGCCAAGTTGTAAGAGAGTATTTCCAGTCTGTTGAAGATTTGCTCGCCTGTCACTACTATCTCGACCGTTCAGGCGGTTTGAGACAATAAAATGACAGCTAAATCAATAGACTGGGACCATTTGTCCCGGCAGGGGCACTATTGTGCCCAAAAAATGGCGCGCTTCCTCTATCCCGATGACAGCGCCCGCAAAACCTTCAATCGCGCCAAGTTCGTGCTGCGCAGCCTGCTCTATCGGCAGCAGCTGAGCCGGGTGTTCGAGCTGTTTCAGGCCGAACCGCTCAAGGCCCTGCCTGCCCACTATCCCGAGCTGCTCGACAAGCCGATGCGGCCCTATCGCTTTGCCGGCTCCACCGCGACCGAGCGGGCCGAGATGCTGGAAAATCACTACCGGCTGATGCTGGCCCGCTACCCGGATCTGATCGACCCGCTCTATCTGGGGGATGGCATCGAGCTCGGCCGTTATCCCGAGAGTGGCTGCCGCATCGTGCTGCGCCACGACGGTACCTTTCGCCGCGAGGCGGAGCTCGCCCTCTCCATCGTCGACCCGCAGGGCAAGAGGCTCTACAGCTGCGCCTTCTCGCTGGCCGGCACCCCCAACCGGCTGGCAGTGGTAATCGGTTCGGTACAGGGGCCGGAGCCCTGCATCGAGCAGGCGCAGGACAAGGTGCGTGCGCTGACCAAGGAGGGCCACGGTCTGCGGCCCAAGTCGCTGGTGGTGATGCTGGTGATGCAACTGGCCGAGGCGATGCAGGCCGAGCACATCTCGGCGGTACGGATGAAGGCCCACATCTATCAGGCCCGCCGTTACAGCAAGAAGAAGAAAGCCTGCCTGCAGGCGGACTATGACGAGCTGTGGCAGGAGTTTGGCGCCATCGATCTGGACAGCAACTTCGTGCGGTTGCAGCCCGCTCAGCGCAAGCCACTGGAGGAGATCGCCTCCAAGAAGCGGGCCATGTACCGGCGCCGTTACGAGTGGCTCGATCAGCTGACCCTGGCGAGTCAGCAACTGCTGGGCCCGCGCCTGGCGGGCTGAGCCGCACAGGCCCCCAGCAGCAAACAGGCTACCCTCGGGTAGCCTGTTTCGTTGTTACTTGGTCTGTTTGGCCTTGATGGCGGCGGCCACGGCGGGGTCAACGAACTGGCGGATGTCGCCGCCGTGCAGGGCAACCTCCTTCACCAGGGTGGAGGAGATGAAAGAGTTCTCCTCGGCCGGGGTGAGGAACACGCTCTCCAGCTCCGGCATCAGGCGGCGGTTCATGTTGGCCAGCTGGAATTCGTACTCGAAGTCGGAAACGGCGCGCAGACCGCGGATCAGCACGTTGGCCTGCTGCTCCCTGGCGAAATCCACCAGCAGGCCGGAGAAGCCGACCACCTTGACGTTGGGCAGGTGGGCGGTCACCTGGCGAGCCAGCTGCACCCGCTCGTCCAGATCGAACAGCGGCCGCTTGCTCGGGCTGTTGGCCACCCCGACCACCACTTCATCAAACAGTTTGGCGGCCCGGTCGATGAGGTCGGTGTGGCCGTTGGTGACGGGATCGAAGGTGCCGGGATAGATTACCTTGTTGGTCATGCTGCTGATTCCTGCAACCGGGAAATTTGGTCGCATTATAGGGTCTGTTGGGGGATTGGCGCGACCGCCTTGGGGCGAGTTTTGGCGCCCCGATGCCGGCTTTGCCGATCCAAATCGGGGTCACCGGGTCTCTTCGCTTGAGAATAGCGATACATCAGGCAAGAATACCCGCACCGCGCATCAAGCCTCCTTGCATTGGTGACAGGGAGCAAAGGGATTTTTTATGAAACGTATTCTGGTAGTCCGCAATGACAAGATTGGTGACTTCATGCTGGCCTGGCCGAGCTTTGCCATGCTCAAGCGCTCCATGGAGTGTCATGTGACTGCCCTGGTTCCTGCCTACACGGCGCCGTTGGCCCGCCTCTGCCCCTGGATTGACGAGATCATCCTGGATCCGGGCTCACGGGCTGACAAGGAACAGCAACGCGCCTTGCAGGCGCGCATCAAGGCTGCCGCCTTCGATGCCTCCATCTGCCTCTTTTCCAACTCCCGCAACGCTATGCTGGTGTGGAAGGCGCACATTCCCTACCGGTTGGCGCCGGCCACCAAGCTGGCTCAGGTGCTCTACAACCAGCGCCTGATCCAGCGCCGCTCCCGTTCCCAGAAGCCGGAGTACGAATACAACCTGGATCTGGTGCGCCGTTTCCTCGCCGACCAGCAGGTGAGCGCGGTGGAGCCGCAGGGCCCCTACCTCAGCTTTGATACCGAGAGCCTGCAACAGGTGCGCGAGCAGGTCGCCGCCCGCCTGCGGCTTGATGCCGGTCGCCCCTGGCTGATGGTGCATGCCGGCAGCGGCGGCTCGGCCAACAACCTCTCCATCGAGCAGTACGCCCGCCTCATCATCAAGCTCAACCAGGCCTGTCCCGAGTTGCAGTGCATCCTGACCGCGGGGCCGGGGGAGGAGAAGATCGCCGAACAGCTGGCGGCCGAGCTGCTGGCCCACGGCGGCAACGGCTGGATCTACCGCTCCGACGAGGGGCTGCCCAAGTTCTGCCAGGTGATGGCCAACGCCGCCCTGTTCGTGGCGGGCAGTACCGGGCCGCTGCACATCGCCGCGGCGCTGGATGTGCCCACCATCGGCTTCTTCCCGGCGCACCGCTCGGCGACGCCGCTGCGCTGGCGTCCGCTCAACAGCGAGGGGCGCCACCTGGCGTTCAGCCCGCCGGAAGACAGCGATCACCCGGAAGACATGAGCCAGCTCGATCCCAAGACCATGGCGGCGGCGATCGCCCGCTGGGCACCGCCGTTCTGGCGCACTGAACACTGATGCCAGATGGTGTAAATGCAGACAGGGCCCTTGAAGGGCCCTGTCTCGTATGAGGGGGAGTGCTGGCGGCTTACTCGTCCGCCTGATCCGGTGCCTGCGGCTGCTGGCGGATCCAAAGGTCGGCGTACTTCACAAAGGTGGAGTGGGCCGACAGGATGGCCAGCAAGAGCCCCTGCTTGCCGTCGAGGAAGCCAGCCTTGAGCAGGTACATCTTGAGGAAGCAGCCCACTGCATGCACCAGCCCCTGGCCGAGGGAGCCCTTCTTGCCGCGGGCGGTGCGCTGATCGGCCCAGGCGCGGGCATAGCCGGCGGATTTGACCAGGTAGTGCTCCAGATCCCGATAGGTGAAGTGGAGCAGGTCGCCGTGCAGGTTGACGATCTTCATGTTGGCGCGCACCTCCACCTTCTCGTGCACCAGCACCTCGTTGTAGCTGGTGAGCGCCTTGGGATAGAGGCGCAGCACCCGGTCCGGATACCAGCCGCTGTGGCGGATGAAGCGGCCGAACACCCAGGAGAGGCGCGGGATCGAGTAGATGGTGTCGCTGGCCGGGTTGGCCATGACGGCGGTGATGGCGGCTTTCAGCTCGGGGGTGAGCCGCTCGTCTGCATCCAGCCACAGCACCCAGTCGGATTGCACGTGGGATTGGGCGAGGCGGCGCTGGCGGCCGAAGCCCGGCCACACCGGGTTGACGAAGAAGCGGGCGCCGAATTCGGCGGCGATGGCCGGGGTCTCGTCCTGGCTGCCGGAGTCCATGATGACGATCTCGTCGACCAGTCCGTCGAGGGAGGCGAGGCAGGGGCGCAGGTTTTCGGCTTCATTCTTGACGATAAGGACAGCCGCCAGAGTCGGTTTGTTCACGGATTAAAGGCTCTTGTTGGCGCCCGGCTGGCGGGCCATGCTCAAATTGGCGCCCATTCTAGCCTAAAACGGCAGGCGGAGCATGGTTCCGGCTGTCGGGCTGCGTCAGTTTCAAATGGGTTTCTTTTTGGCATGAGAGCGGGTGGTGCGGGGATCTTCTGTTATTTCTCGGGCCATTCTTGGGGCATAATCTCGGCCAGCAACGATTAACCGCAGGGCTTGGCCCAAGAGACGCGCGAGATGAAGATATTGGTGATCGGCCCCTCCTGGGTCGGCGACATGGTGATGTCCCAGAGCCTCTACAAGGCGATCAAGGCCAATCACCCCGACAGCGAGCTGCACGTGATGGCGCCCGCCTGGTGTGGTGCCCTGCTGGAGCGGATGCCGGAGGTGGACAAAGCCATCCCGATGCCGCTTGGTCACGGCGACTTCAAGCTGGGGGCCCGCCGCCGGCTCGGCAAGCAGCTGGCGGCCGAGAAGTACGATCAGGCCATCATCCAGCCCAACTCCATGAAGTCGGCGCTGATCCCCTGGTTTGCCCGCATCCCGGTGCGCACCGGCTGGAAGGGTGAGCACCGCTTCGGTCTGCTCAACGACATGCGCAGCAACAAGTCCGCCTTTCCGCTGATGGTGGAGGCCTACCTGGCGCTGGCCTATCCCAAGGCGCAGATGAAGAGCCGGGCCGACATCCCGACCATTCCCCAGCCGGCCCTCAACGTCGATCTCATCAACCAGGAGAAGGCGCTGGAGCGGCTTGGGCTGGATCGCGCCCGCCCGGTGCTGGTGCTCTGCCCGGGGGCCGAGTTCGGCCCGGCCAAGCGCTGGCCGGAGGGCCACTACGCCGTGGTGGCGCAAAAGCACCTGGACGAGGGCTGGCAGGTGTGGATCTTCGGTTCTGCCAAGGACGCGGCGGTGGCCAACACCATCCGCGACCGGATCAACCCGCTGTCGCGCCCCAACTGCCACGTGCTGGCGGGCAAGACCAATCTGTACGAGGCGATCGACCTGATGGCGCTGGCCGGGCGGGTGATCGCCAACGACTCCGGCCTGATGCACGTCGCCGCCGCCCTCAACCGGCCGCTGATCGGGGTCTATGGTTCCACCTCGCCGCTCTATACCCCGCCGCTGGCGGACCGGGTCGAGATCGTCCACACCGACATCGAGTGCCGCCCCTGCTTCAAGCGCACCTGCAAGTTCGGCCACCTCAAGTGCCTGATCGAGCTGATGCCGGAGCAGGTCATCGAGGCTGGCCGCCGGCTGGAGTGCAGCGAGACGCCGGCCCCACCGCTGGCGCTGCCGCCCGGCGAACCGCCCCGTTTTGTCGCCGAGCCGGGCAAGCGCGGGGAGCCGCACTAGCATGGGCTATCGGCTGCTCTACAACCTGCTGATCCATCTGGGGTTGCCGCTGGCATTGCTGGCGCTCTACAAGCCGAAGAAGGGCAAGCCCGGCTTTGGCAAGCGCTGGGCCGAGCACCTGGGGCGGACGCCCGCCACCGGGCAGGAGGCGCCGCTCTGGATCCATGCGGTGAGCGTGGGGGAGACGCTGGCCATCAGCCCCTTCATCCGTGCCCTCAAGGCCGAGCGGCCCGATCTGCCGATCCTGCTCACCACCACCACCCGTACCGGCGCCGAGCAAGCCGCTAAGCTGGGGGATCTGGTGGAGCATCGCTACGCGCCGCTCGACTACCCCTGGGCGGTGGCGGCGTTTCTCAATGCCGTCAAACCGCGCGCGCTCTGGGTGATGGAAACCGAGTTGTGGCCGAACTGGCTGGCCGCCTGCGAGGCGCGCCACCTGCCGGTGACCATCATCAATGCCCGCCTCTCGGAGCGATCCTGCCGGCGTTACGCCCGCTTTCAGGGCGCCTTCGATGCCCTCAGCCGGCCGCTGACCCACCTGCTCTGCCAGCACCAGGACGACGCGGATCGCTTTCATCGGCTGGGAGTGGGACGCGAGCGGCTGGCGGTGACCGGCTCCATCAAGTTCGACATCCAGCTCGATGAGCAGGTGCATGCCAAAGGTCGTGCCCTACGCCAGTTGTTGGGGGCGGAGCGGCCGGTCTGGATTGCCGCCAGCACCCATCAGGGGGAGGACGAGCAGGTGCTGGCCGCCTTCGATCGGGTGCTCGCGGCGCAGCCGTCGGCCCTGCTGATCCTGGTACCGCGTCACCCCGAGCGGTTTGAGCGGGTGGCGGCGTTGTGTGCCCCCTACGGCTGCGCACGGCGTACGGCGGGCGGTGCGGTCGGCGAGCGCGACAAGATCTACCTGGGCGATACCATGGGCGAGCTGCCGCTGATGCTGGCGGCGGCCGACGTGGCCTTCGTCGGCGGCAGCCTGGTCAAGGTGGGCGGCCATAACCTGCTGGAACCGGCTGCGCTGGGCAAACCTTGCCTGAGCGGCCCCGCCTACTTCAACTTCAGCGACATCACCCGCCAGCTGGTGGCTCAGGGTGGCGCCGCCGTGGTGGCCGATGCCGCCGAGCTGGGGGAACAGGTGAGCGCGCTGCTGGCCGACGAGAGCCGGCGCTGGGAGATGGGCGAGCAGGCCCGCGCCGTGGTGCTGCGCAACCAGGGGGCGCTGGCGCGCACCTTGTCTCACTGCCTCGCCAGCCTGGAGAACGACTGAAGCCGGGCAGGCGGACATAAAAAACGGAGCGCATGGCGCTCCGTTTTTGTTTGTCGTGCGGGCTGAGGATTAGCGCACGATCAGGCCAAGCAGGATCCCTACCACACCGAAGTCGGCATCGCTAAAGGTGGTGTTGGCAAAGCCGAGATCCCCCAACACCGGCAGCAGGAACACCGGCAGGAAGGTGATCAGCAGGCCGTTGGCGAAGGCTCCCAGCAGGGCGCCGCGACGGCCGCCGGTGGCGTTGCCGAACACCCCGGCTGCCGCGCCGACGAAGAAGTGCGGCACCACGCCCGGAATGATGACGGTGAGCCCCAGCAGGTAGAGCAGCACCATGCCTACCAGACCGGCGGCGAAGCTCGACAGGAAGCCGATCAGCACCGCATTGGGGGCGTAGGGGAAGACGATGGGGCAGTCCAGCGCCGGCTTGGCGTTGGGCACCAGCTTGTCGGAGATCCCCTTGAAGGCCGGCACGATTTCGGCGATGACCATCCGTACCCCCTGCAGGATCACGTAGACACCGGCGGCGAAGGTGATGGACTGCATCAGGGAGAACATGAACCAGTGCTTGCCCTTGGCGACGCTGGCGACGAACTCGGGCCCGGCGAAGGCGGAGGTGATGAGGAAGATGATGCCCATGGTGAAGGAGATGGCCACCGGGGTATCGCGCAGGAACAGCAGGCTCTTGGGCACCTGCACCTCTTCGCTGCTGTGGGCCTTGTTGCCGAACTTGGCGCCGATCCAGCCGGCCAGCACGTAGGAGCAGGTGGAGAAGTGGCCGAGTGCCACGTCATCGGAGCCGGTGATCTGCTTCATGTAGGGGTGGGCGAGGGCCGGGAACAGCACCATGGTCACGCCGACCACCAGGCTGCCCACCGCGATGAGCGGGATGCCGCTCATACCGCCGGCGGAGAGGATGGCCGCCACCATCATCGACATGAACAGGGTGTGGTGACCGGTCAGGAAGATGAATTTCCACGGGGTGAGCCGGGCGATCAGGATGTTCACCAGCATGGCGAAGAACATGATCATCGCCATCTCCTTGCCGAACGACTGTTGGGCGATGGAGACGATGGCCTCGTTGTTGGGCACCACCCCCTTGATGCCGAAGGCGTGCTGGAAGATGGTGGCGAAGTCGCCGAGCGAGTTCACCACCAGGGTGGCGCCGGCTCCCAAGATGACGAAGCCCATGATGGTCTTGACCGTGCCCTTGATGCACTCGGTCACCGGTTTCTTCTGGGCGATCAGGCCGATGAGGGCGATCAGGCCGACCAGCACGGCCGGCTCCGACAGCACGTCAAACATCAGAAAATTGAAAAATTCCATGGTCAGCTCCAAGCAGATGGAAGCGGCGGCTCACCGGCCGCCCAGACAGTCGCAAAGGGGTTAGAGTGCGCCCAGCTCGCGCAGGGCGATGGCGAGTTTTTCTTTCATGGCGGCCTTGTCGACCATGTTGTCCAGCGATACCAGCCGGCCGTCGACCCCCATGCTGACCAGCTGTTCGGCGATGTCGCGGGTGGCGACAAAGATCTCGGCGCGCTCGCTGCCGGCGGAGGCGAGATCCCGGTGATCCACCTCGGCTGTCACGGCCAGCTCCTTGAGAATGCTCTTGATGCTCATCTCCATCATCAGGCTGGTGCCCAGGCCGTGTCCGCATACAACCAGAATCTTCATGTGCTCTTCCTCTGTCAGGCGCAGGGCGCCACTCAATAACGCGCCAGGATGCGCAAGATGTCGTCTTTGCTGGTGGCCGCCATGATGGCCGCCACGTCTTCTTCATTCATGAACAGCTCGGCCAGCTGGGCGATGGTCTCCACGTGGGAGTTGCTGTCGCTGGCGGCCAGGGTGACCAGCAGCTGGACCGGGTCGTTGCCCTCGGAGCCGAAGTTGACCCCCTCCTTCAGCACGGTCAGCGCCAGTCCCAGCCGGTTGACGCCGTCTTCCGGGCGGGCGTGGGGCATGGCCAGGCCCGGGCCCAGCACATAGTAGGGGCCGAGCTCTTCGTGGGAGCGATAGAGCGCCGCCACGTAGGAGGGCTCTATGGTGCCGTTGGCCAGCAGGGGGGCGGTGGCCAGCTCGATGGCGTGACGCCAGTCGCGGGCGCCCGCTTCGATGGAAATGACCTCCTCGGTCAGCAATTGGGTCAGCATGGCAATGTCCGGGCTGGATAAGATGGCGCCAATCTAGCGATCTTGCCGGCTGATAACTGTGAGCCTGATCCCGAAAGTTAGCGCTACCAGATAGCGCTAACATCGATCTGTGATAGCGCTATCATTTCTCTCATGGAAGGGATTCATCTTGCCCCTTATCTGGCTCAAAGGAGGTAAAATCCGGTTTGAGCAAATAGTCAGTGCCGCGCTTTTGCCTTAAAGTGAGCACCCGTATGCCGAGGAAGGGAAGGATGTCAGAAGCGAAGAAACGCCGTAGCACGGGTCGGGTGACCCTCAACGATGTGGCCCAGCTGGCCGGCGTGGGGGCCATGACGGTGTCGCGCGCCCTGCGCACCCCCGAGCTGGTGTCCGACAAGATGCGCGAGCGCATCGAGGCGGCGGTGGACGAACTCGGCTATATCCCCAATCGGGCGGCGGGGGCGCTGGCGTCCGCCACCTCCCAGACCATAGTGGTGATCGTGCCCAGCCTGACCGAGTGTGGCTGCGGCGAGGTGATCGCCGGGCTGCAGCAGACGCTGCGGGGCGAGG
Source organism: Aeromonas sp. Y318-1 (assembly GCF_027706125.1). Lineage (NCBI taxonomy): Bacteria > Pseudomonadati > Pseudomonadota > Gammaproteobacteria > Aeromonadales > Aeromonadaceae > Aeromonas > Aeromonas sp. Y318-1. The sequence continues at coordinate 21,740 of NZ_JAPDCM010000023.1, read as the reverse complement.
GCTACCAGATCATGCTGGGGGATGCCCAGCACCTCAAGCAGCAGGAAGAGAGCCTGCTGACCAGTTTTTTGCAGCACAATCCGGCGGCCGTGGTGCTGTTTGGCAGCGATCCCGGCGAGACCATCCGCCAGCGGCTGCAGGCGGCCCGCCTGCCGGTGGTGGAGGTGGGGGCCATGGCCCGCAGCCCCATCGACATGAACGTCGGGGTCTCCAACTTCGATGCCGGCTACCAGCTGACCCGCCACCTCATCGAGCGCGGCTACCGCAATATCGGTTTTCTCTGCGCCCGCCAGGAGCAGTGGATGCTGCAGCAACGCATGCAGGGCTGGCAGAAGGCGCTGCTGGACAACTACCTCTCCCCCGACGCCATCATCAATACCTCGGAGCGGCCCAGCTTCAGCACGGGGGCGGCCATGCTGGGGGAGTTCCTGCTGCGCTGGCCCGAACTGGATGCGCTGGTCTGCGTCAACGACGAGCTGGCGGCCGGGGTGCTGTTCGAATGCCAGCGTCGCCACCTGAACGTGCCGGGCAAACTCGCCATCGCCGGTTTCGACGATCTGGACGTGGCGCGGGCCTGCTATCCGGCACTCACCTCGGTCCGCATCCCCTATCAGCGGATGGGGCAGGAGGCCGCCGATCTCATCTTGCGTCAGCTGGCCGGTGAACCCGTCATGGGCTCGGCGCTGACCCTCGATTTCCAGCTGCAGAAGCGGCAAAGCAGCTGACCCCTTTCACACTCATCAAAGAGGCAACCATGTTCAAGGCTCTGTTACTGGAAAACCAAGACGGCAAGACGGTGCCGACCCTGACCCGGCTGGACGAGAGCCAGCTGCCGGCCGGCGAGGTGCGGGTGGCGGTGAGCTACAGCTCCCTCAACTACAAGGACGGGCTGGCCATCACCGGCAAGGGCAAGATAGTGCGCCAGTGGCCGCTGGTGCCCGGCATCGACTTCGCCGGCACCGTGCTCGAATCTGCCGACGACCGCTATCAGCCGGGCGACAAAGTAGTGCTGACCGGCTGGGGCGTGGGGGAAGGGCACTGGGGCGGCATGGCCGAACAGGCGCGGGTCAAGGCCGACTGGCTGGTGCCGCTGCCGGCCGGGCTGGATGAGCGCCAGGCCATGTGCATCGGCACCGCCGGTCTGACCGCCATGCTCTGCGTGCTGGCGCTGGAAGAGGCGGGAGTGACCCCGCAGAGCGGCGAGATCCTGGTGACCGGCGCCGCCGGTGGGGTGGGCTCCACCGCCGTCGCCTTGCTGGCCGCGCTGGGTTATCAGGTGGCGGCCCTGACCGGCCGTCCAGAGGAGCAGGGCGAGCTGCTGACCGCGCTCGGCGCCAGTCGCATCGTGCCGCGCAGCGAGCTGCTGGAGCCCGCCAAGCCGCTGGAGAAGCAGCTGTGGGCCGGGGCGGTCGATACCGTCGGCAGTCAGGTGCTGGCCAAGCTGCTGGCTCAGATGAACTACGGCGGCGCCGTGGCGGCATGCGGGCTGGCAGGTGGCTTCGATCTGCCCACCAGCGTGATGCCCTTCATCCTGCGCAACGTGCGGTTGCAGGGGGTCGATTCGGTGATGTGCCCGCTGGCGCGCCGCCAATTGGCGTGGCAGCGACTGGCGCGGGATCTGCCTGCCAGCTTCTTTGCGCAGGCGGTCACCGAGATCGGGCTGGAGCAGGTGGCGGAGGCCGCCGAAGCCATCACCCAAGGGCAAATCGCAGGTCGCACCCTGGTCAAACTTTGATCCAGCCCTGACTGGCGAGCCCCATTTTTCTGGATAGACTTTGAGTGCGGGTGCACTATCCAAGGAGAATGAGCATGGGTGGACACAAGCCGGATTACGATCTCGATGACGATTGGGAGCCGGAATCCTGGGAAGAAGAGCTGGATGAATGGGAAGACGAGAGCTGGCAGGATGATGACCCTCTCGACGACCAGTAATCCGCGTATTGAATACACAGGCGGGCCTCGGGCCCGCCTGTTTTTTTGGGCGGCTCACAGGAATGGGGAGAGGCGCTTGGAGGGGGCTGCGGCTCTGGCTAGAATGAACTGCCCAAACGACACTCAAGGATGATTATGCGACTCTCGGTGATAGTGTTTGCCGTTCTGCTCGGGGGCTGCGCCTCCCATTCGGACGATCCGTGCGAGAAGGTGTGGAGCGAGGTGGGGGAGGCCGATGGCAAGCTGGGCTTTACCGCCGAGCGGGTCGAGTTTCATCAGGCCCAGTGCGGTGAGAAGGTGGATGCCGAGCTGTGGAAACAGGGGCATCAGAAGGGACTGGCCTGGTATTGCCGGCCGGAGCACCTCTATCTGGCGGGCCGTTCCGGTGGCGAGTATCGCGGGGTCTGCCCCAATGACGTCCAGGCGCGCCGGCTGTTCGAGCAGGGCCGCCAGGGCTGGACCGATCAATAGCCGGGCTGGCGGCTCAGGCTTCTTTCTCTTTCAACCGCAGCGGCTGACACAGATAGCTCTTGTCGTTGGCGCTGCGGGCACACTTGCCGCAGACGAACTTGGGTTTGCGCACGATTTTGCGCAGGGTCTTGAGATCGGCCGGGATCTCGCTGCGACGCCATTCACACAGGGTCTTGTTGCCCATCTCGACTACCTCGACAACTCGGTGGGCCCTAGTGTAATCAATTTTCATTTCTAAAACAGCGAGCGGGCCCGGATGATCTCGCGGCCCGCTCGTGGTGACGGGAGATTACTGATAGAGGAACTTGGTAAAGATCAGCTCGCGCACCGCCTTCTTGCCGGTTTCCTTCACCAGCAGCTCGTTGGCCCTAGTCTGGCACTCCTTGCGCAGGTCTTCGCGGCTGACCAGCGACTTGATCTGGTCGGCACTCTTGCTGCCCATCAGGCGGATGATGGCGTCACGAATGAGGGGGTCATGCTGCTCCAGCAGCTTGAGGTCGGCCTCGTTCTCGGCCATCAGCTCCACCGTCACCCGGACGTAGCCGAGGGTTTTGCCATCGCTCAGGTAGTTGGTGATGATGTCGGGATCCAGCAGGTGATAGAAGAAACCCGGCTTGGCGGCGGCAGCTTCCCCTTCTGCAGGGGCTTCCCCCCCTTCGGAGGCATAGGCCTGAAGTGCACCGCAGCTTAGCAACAACACCAGCAGAAATTTGAATAGCTTCATAGGGATGGCTCATCAGCAAGAGATACCCCATTTTTGATGCTGCCATCGGGGCCGTCAAGCACGGATGTTCTTACAATTCTCGATTGATTTACGGATAATAAACCGGATTTTAACCTGATAACGGAAATCTCCGGATGGTGAAGCTGTGAAGTCCGAGTTGACTGTTCCCCTTGCCCGGCTCGTGCCCTGGCAGACGCCCGCGCAGTGCGAGCCGCCCGAGGCCTTGCTGCCCTGGTTGCTGGAGGCCGATTCCATGACCCGGCGCCTGCGCCGCCACAATCGCCACTTCTCGGTACAACTGTTTGGCAATCGCAGCGTCGCCCTCGACGCCGACGAGCAGCAGCTGGTGGTCGCTGAGCAGCCCATGGGTCTGTGTCGCGAGGTGATCCTGCACGGCGATCATGGGCCGGCCGTGCTGGGCTGGACCCTGTTTGCCGAAGCCGCGCTGCAAGAGAGCGGCTTGCGCGAGTTGGGTGAGCAACCGCTGGGTGAACGTATCTTTGGTGACGAGCCTGCCCGGCGCGATCATCTGCAACTGGCCTGTTTCGAGATTGCGAGCAATCCCTGGTGTCCGGCCGGCACCGTCTGGGGACGTCGTTCCCGTCTGTTTCTGGGGCAATGGCCACTGCTGGTCCATGAACTCTTCTTGCCCTCTCTGTCATGCAACAAGGAGCTGGAGTGAATCTGTTAACCAAGGAGCGGGGACTGGCCTACGTGCAGTTGGCCCGCATCGACAAGCCCATCGGTACCCTGCTGCTGCTGTGGCCGACCCTGTGGGCACTGTGGCTGGCGGCTGACGGCCTGCCGGATCTCTGGACCCTGCTGGTGTTCGTGGTGGGGGTGTTTCTGATGCGCTCCGCCGGTTGTGTCATCAACGACTATGCGGATCGCAACTTCGACGGTCACGTGAAGCGCACCGCCGGCCGACCGCTGCCCATGGGCAAGGTCAAGCCGCGGGAGGTGCTGGCGCTGTTTGCGGTGCTGGCGCTCATCTCGTTCGCCCTGGTATTGACCATGAACCCGCTCACCATCGGCCTGTCGTTCGCGGCCCTGCTGCTGGCGGTCTGCTACCCCTTCATGAAGCGCTATATCCCGATCCCCCAGCTGGTGCTCGGCATGGCCTTCTCCTGGTCGATTCCCATGGCCTATGCGGCCCAGGCCAACGCCTTGCCGGCGGTGGCCTGGCTGGTGTTTCTCGCCAACCTGCTGTGGACCATCGCCTACGACACCCAGTACGCCATGGTGGACCGGGACGACGACCTCAAGCTCGGCCTCAAGTCGAGCGCCATCCTGTTCGGCCGCCACGACAAGCGGATCATCGGCGCGCTGCAGTTGCTGACCCTGCTGATCCTGCTGCTGGTGGGGCAGTTGAGCGAACTGGGCTCCAGCTACTACTGGTCGCTGCTGGCGGCGGCGGCGCTGTTCGTCTATCAGCAGCGGCTGATCCGCGAGCGGCAGCGGGAGGCCTGCTTCCAGGCATTTCTCAACAACAACTACGTGGGGGCGCTGATCTTTGCCGGGGTAGTGATCAACTACCTGTGAGCCAGCCCCTGTCATGAAAAAAGGCCGCATGTTGCGGCCTTTTTTATGCTGTCGTGCAAGCGGGGTCAGAGCCGATTGCCGGCCTGGATGGTGCGGCGGATCTTGGTGCTCAGCAGCGGCACTATGTTGTCGGCCAGCGCCTGGAAGCGGCCCAGATCCGGCTTGCAGCCCGGGTCGAGGTAGCCTTCGCTGCGCAGGGTGTGGATCAGGGTGCTGAACAGCTTCTGGTCGAAGAACTCGGGGGCGTTGATGCCGTGCAGGGTGCCGAGGCGCTCCGCCATCATCAGGCCGTCCGCCTCCAGCTGCTCGGCCTCGATGCGGGGCTGGGCCAGCACCCGGGTCAGCACGATGGCGTAGCGCTGCAGAGTCTCCTGAATGCTCTCGGCCAAGAGCAGCAGGCGAGTCTGGTTGACCGGATTGACCCAGAAGCCGCCGTCGCGGGCCTCGATCAGCTGCTGGCGCTGCAGTTCGGCCAGCAGGGCATCGACCAGCTCCGGCAGCTCGTCCTCTTCATAGCGCAGGAACAGCTCGGTCTTGAGCAGCGGGTAGATGTCGATGCAGCGGGCAACGATCTCGCCGCGGGAGATCCCCTCGCAGCGTTCGATCAGCGCCGCCACCAAGGAGGGCATGGCAAACAGATGGAGGATGTTGTTGCGGTAGTAGGTCAGCAGGATCGCCTGATAGCGGTCCAGGCTGACGATCTGGCCCAGCTTGTCCTCGCTCACCTCGAACTTGTTGAGCTCCATCGCCTGATCCAGCAGGGTCTTGGCATCCTCGTCCGGGATGGTACTGTGCGGGCTGTAGGGCACCTGCTTGAGCAGATCCAGATAGGTGTTGAGCTGGGCCTGCAGTTCGTCGCGGGTCAGGGCATGGCGCTCGGCGGCCAGCAGCGCCAGCGCGCTCAGGGTCAGGCCGTTGACGGCGGCAGCCCCGTTGATGCGGGTCATCAGCAGCTCGGCCAGCTGGTTGACGGTGGGCGCCATCCACTCGGGACGCTCCTCCTCGCCGATGTGCTCCTTCCAGCTGGGCACGTGCTCGTTGAGGTAATTGTTGAGGGTCAGCGGCTCACCGAAGTTGACGAAGCCGCGGCCGTAGTTGCGCAGCTTGCGCAGGATGCCGAGCACCTGCAGGAAGCTCTCCTTCTCCTTGCGGCTGCCCTTGAGCTCGTTGTGGTAGGTGTTCACCTCCATCACGTGCTCGTAGCCCAGATAGACGGGCACCAGGGTCACCGGTCTGTCCAGCCCGCGCATCATGGCCTGCAGGGTCATCGCCAGCATGCCGGTCTTGGGTGGCAGCAGGCGGCCGGTACGCGAACGCCCGCCCTCGGTGAAGAACTCCACCGAATAACCCTTGGCAAACAGCAGGTTGAGGTATTCCCGAAATACCGTGCTGTAGAGCGGGTTGCCCTTGAAGGTGCGGCGGATGAAGAAGGCGCCGCCGTGGCGGAAGATCGGGCCCGCCGGCCAGAAGTTGAGGTTGATGCCCGCCGCGATGTGGGGCGGCACCATACCCTGGTGGTAGATGACGTAGGAGAGCAGCAGATAGTCCATGTGGCTGCGATGGCAGGGCACATAGACGATCTCGTGTCCTTCCTGGGCCAGCTGGCGCACTTTCTCGGCGCCGTTGACCGAGAGGCCGCGGTAGAGCTTGTTCCACAGCCAGCCGAGGAAGCTTTCGCCGAGCCGGATCAGCCGGTAGGAGAAGTCGGAGGCGATCTCGTCCATGTAGCCGTGGGCCCGTTTCTGGGCTTTCTCCAGGCTGATCCCCTCGCGCTGGGCCTCTTCCTCGATGGCCTGTTGAATGACGTTCGAATCGAGCAGCTGTTTGAACAGCAGGTTGCGGTTGGGCAGCTTGGGGCCGGTGGCCGCCAGCTGCTGGCGGCTGAAGTGGGTGCGGGCGACCCGCGCCAGCTTGTGGGCGATGGCCTCGTCGGTGCCGTGCTTGTCCGCCATGTGACGCAGGGAGAGCGGCGGGGAGAAGCGCACCAGGTTCTCGCGCCCTTTCAGGATCACGATCAACGCCTTCTTGAGGCGGTTTGGTGCCAGGCTGCTGATGATGTTCCAGCCGGAGGCCTCCTCGCCTTCCCGGCCGGGGGCACGGCCCCAGAACAGGGTGACGGGCACCACCTGGATATCCAGCGCCGGATCCTGCTTGTGCAGATCCAGCAGCTGGTGGAATTCCTGCAGGAAGGGCAGCGGCTTGCTGCGCTTGCCGAACAGGGGAGGCGGACGGTCCAGACAGACATAACGGGGCAGCAACTGGCCGTTCAGCTCCAGCGGGGTGAAGGGGCCGGGCAGGCCGAGATCCTCGCAGCACTGTTGCAGGGTCATCAGGTCGGTGATCGAGCTGGTCTTCAGGGCGTAGACGATGGGTCTGGCCGGATCCAGCTTGAGCTCGGTGATGGGATTTTCCGGCAGGCTCTTGTGATTGACCAAGCCGCTGACCGGCCATTGCAAGATGGCTCTGGAAATGTTCTGTCCAAGGGACATGTGCGTCTGCTCTCCAAAAAAATGCGGCGTGAGCATAGCAAATCACCGACTGCTTGTCGCCGAGAGGTACGATGAGTCGGCTGCGCGGGATCAAATCTGCAGCAAATGAGTGCCAGGCCGCGACAAATGTCAGCTGCGCCTTGCCTTGGCCACTGCACTGTATATACTGCCAGTGTGCTGTATAAAAAGACAGGTGCCCATGCTATGAAACCCCTTACTCCCCGCCAGGCCGAAGTGCTGGAGTTGATCAAGGCGAACATGAACGAAACCGGCATGCCGCCGACTCGCGCCGAGATAGCCCAGAAGCTTGGTTTCAAGTCGGCCAATGCGGCCGAGGAACATCTGAAGGCCCTGGCCAAAAAGGGGGTCATCGAGATCATGCCGGGCACGTCCCGCGGCATCCGCCTGTTGCTCGAAGAGGAAGAGCCGCTGGAAGAGAGCGGTCTGCCGCTGATTGGCAAGGTGGCCGCCGGCGAGCCCATCCTGGCGCAGGAACATATCGAGAGCCACTACCAGGTGGATCCGGCCCTGTTCCACCCGCGAGCTGACTTCCTGCTGCGGGTACAGGGCATGAGCATGAAGAATATCGGCATTCTGGATGGCGACCTGCTGGCGGTGCACAAGACCCAGGAGGTACGCAACGGCCAGGTAGTGGTGGCACGGCTCGACGAGGATGTCACCGTCAAGCGCTTCCAGCGCAAGGGCAGCCAGGTGTGGTTGCTGCCGGAGAACGAAGAGCTCTCCCCCATCGAGGTGGATCTCTCCTGCCAGCAGCTCACCATCGAGGGGCTGGCGGTCGGTGTCATTCGCAACGCCGACTGGATGTAATCCCCGCCACGAAACGGCCTCCTGCGGGAGGCCGTTTCGTTTCTGTACTCCTTTCCCCATGATTTCAATCAGATCCTGATACCCGCCATTTTTGTCTGCGGGCGGTGACCGCAGGCGATTCATTTCAGATATATCATTTGGTAAGGCGGACTCGTTGGCTTGAGCCGCCCCGCTGCTCGCCATGACGCGCGTTATCCAGATCGCTGGTAGCAGGAACCCGGAGGGCAGCAGGAAAAAACAACAGCCTCGTGCGGTGTGCAGCTCACACCCTGCAAAGAGGCGCTTGCGGGATAGAAGGGAGAGTGGCCAGGGCGCCGGCAGTCGGCACCGCAGCGGCACACTCGCGCAGTCGACACGCGGCAGTCATCGACTCATTCACCCTAGTGGTGATGGGCGGTGCCGGTTGGCGTGGCCTGTTGATCGAGGAGGACAGGTATGGCTTCAAGCTCGCCATGGGATCCGGGTCTGGCATCGCCCGTTTCTTCCATCACCCGTTTCATCAAGGGTAACCGGATGACCCGTTTCTATGCCCTCTGGGTACACCACAAGGGTGCCTGCTGGACCATTTGGCTGGGGTGCCCCAAGGACAAGATTGTCCGGCTGGTGCGCCTGTTTCACAGCCATCATGACGGCGGGCTGGCCGACTCCCCCTGGACCGCCCCCGTCATCCCGCTGCGGGTACAATCCAGACGCCCGCATGAGCGGCGCCGACAGCAGCCCTGAGCATCACTGCTTCTTGTGCAGCCCCACCTCATGGTGGGGCTGTTGTTTTGGGCGGGTTCGGGCCGGCATCACCGGCCCTTGCGTCATCTTCTGACGGAAGTTGGCCAGCGAACGGGCATCCGCTACAAGGGGGTGACCGGTGCGGCGCTGGCTGGGTTACAATGGCTCTTCCATTCGGGCCCGGTTGGCGGGTATGTCGAAGTGAAAGGGTCTGCTCTCTTATGGTTAAACCGCGTTACCCCTTGCTGTTTCTGCTGCTGGTCGGGGGCATGATGGCCGGATTTTACTGGAACCAGCCCTCCCTGCCCGAGCATGCCGACTACTACCCGGCGGGGCGGGACATCAATCCGTTCGCCTTCACCGATCAGGATGGTCAACCCTTCGTCCCCGCCAGCCTGACCGGCCACTGGACCTTCCTGTTCGTCGGCTACACCTTCTGTCCCGACATCTGCCCGACCACTCTGGCGGATCTACGTTCCGTCTACCCCGAGCTGAAAAAGATCGCCCCGAGCAGCCAGGTGGTGTTCATTTCGGCGGATCCGCAGCGGGACGACGTGGCCCGCCTCAAAACCTATACCGCCTTCTTCAACCCGGAGTTCAAGGCGGCGACCGGCCCCCACGACAAGCTGTTCCCGTTCGTGCGCAATCTGGGGCTCATCTACTCCATTGCCGACCAGGGTGAGAAGGACTACCTGATCGACCACTCCGCCTCCATCGTGTTGATCAATCCGGCCGGCAAGCTGGAGGCCGTGTTTCGCCCCCGTCTGAGCGAGGGCAGTGTGCCCAGGGTCGTCATGGCGAGCATGGTGTCGGACTTTGCCAAGATAGTGCGGCTGGACGACGCATGATGAGCAACGGACTCCCTCCGACATGTTGACCCCCGTCTGGTGGCGGGACGGGCGGCGCCACCGCGCCGTGTTTGCCCTGGCCCTGCCCATGGTGTTTTCCAATGTCACCACTCCGCTGCTGGGGCTGGTGGATACCTGGGTGATCGGTCATCTCGGCCAGGCCTGGTTCCTCGGCGGCGTGTCGGTCGGCGCCACCCTCATCAACCTGCTGTTCTGGCTGCTCGGCTTCCTGCGGATGTCCACCACCGGCTTGACCGCCCAGGCTCATGGCGCCAGCAGCCCGGCCGGCCAGCTCGACACCCTGGCCCGTGCGCTGGGGCTCGCCGTCGGGCTGGGAGTGACGTTGCTGCTGCTGCTGTTGCCGCTGATCCCCACTCTTATCGCCCTCAGCGGTGGCTCCGCTGAGGTGCAGCACTATGCCGCCGAGTATGTCTCGGTGCGGGTCTGGAGCGCCCCGGCGGCGCTCTGCAACCTGGTGATCATGGGTTGGCTGCTGGGCATGCAGGATGCGCGTAGCCCCATGCTGCTGCTGATCTTCACCAATCTGGTCAACATGGGGCTCGATGCCTGGTTCGTGCTGGGGCTGGGCTGGCAGGTGCAGGGAGTCGCCGCCGCCTCGCTGCTGGCGGACTACAGCGCACTCGGGTTGGGGCTCTGGCTGGTGAGCCGTCACCTGCACCGGCTGGCCGCGTCGGCGTGGCAGGGGGCCTGGCAGCGCTGGCGCCAGTGGCCTGCGTTGTTGCGACTGCTGGCCCTGAACCGGGACATCTTCATCCGCTCCCTCTGCCTGCAACTCTGTTTCGCCTTCATGACCCTGCAGGGTGCCAGGCTGGGGGATGTGGCGGTGGCGGCCAATGCGGTGCTGCTCAACTTCCTGATGCTGATCTCCTACGGGCTGGATGGCTTTGCCTACGCGGTGGAGGCCATGGTGGGCCGCGCCATCGGGCGGCGGGATCGGCAGGGGCTGCGGGAGGCCATCGTCCTCAATCTCGGCTGGGCGCTGCTGATTGCCCTGACGTTCAGCCTGCTGTTTGCGGTGGGCGGCAGCCGGCTGATCGCGCACATCACCGATCTGCCGGCGGTGATCGCCGCCGCCAATGCGCAGCTGCCCTGGCTCATCGCCATGCCGCTGCTAGCGGTCTGGTGCTTCCTGCTGGACGGGGTCTTCATCGGGGCGACCCGAGCCAGGGAGATGCGCAACAGCATGCTGGTGGCGGCACTGTGCGGCTTCTTCCCGGTCTGGTGGCTCTGTCAGGGTTGGGGCGTGGCGGCCTTGTGGGCCGCGATGGCGGCCCTGATGGCGGGGCGGGGGCTGACGCTGGGCTGGCTCTGCTGGCAGCTGGAGCGAGATGGCCGGCTGCTGCACTCAGCCCACGGGGTGGGAGCGGCGCAGCAGGCCTCCTCCTGACCTCAGCGCCTGCCTGGAGCTGTCGGGTTCACTCCTGCAGCGAGCCGGCGTAGCCCAGCTGGCGCCAGCTTTCGTAGACAAACACCGCCACCGCATTGGCGAGGTTCATGCTGCGGCTCTGGGGCAGCATGGGGATGCGCAGCCGCTGCTCGAACGGCAAGCGCTCGATGATCTCGATGGGCAGGCCGCGGCTCTCGGGCCCGAACAGCAGGGCATCGCCTGCGGCAAACTGCACCGCCGAATGGGCGGTGCGCCCCTTGGTGGTGCAGGCGAATACCCGCGTCGGTGCCACCGCCGCCAGAAAGGCCTCGAAGTTCGGCCAGCGCTTCACCTCGGCAAACTCGTGGTAGTCGAGCCCTGCCCGCTTCACCCGCTTGTCATCCCACTCAAACCCCAGCGGCTCTATCAGGTGCAGTCGATAGCCGGTGTTGGCGCAGAGGCGGATGATGTTGCCGGTATTGGGCGGAATTTCCGGTTGGTAGAGCACGATGTCGAGCATGACTGCGTCCTGATGGGGCGAAAAGGGCGCCAGCATACCCAGCGCCCGTACGGATGAAAAGAGCCTGCTCAGCTGATGGGCAGGCGGATGGTGATGGTCAGCCCGGCCGGTTGATTGCTGCTGGCGCGGATGGTGCCGCCGTGGCGCGCAATGGCCTCCGCGGCGATGGCCAGCCCCAGCCCGGTGCCGCCGGTCTTGGCGTTGCGGGCATCGTCCACCCGAAAGAAGGGCAGGAACAGCTGGGCCTGCTGCGCCACCGGCACGCCGGGGCCGTCGTCGCGGATGGTCATCACCCACTCCAGACCCTCCCGATACCAGTCCACCTTGATGAACTCGCGGGCGTATTTGAGCGCGTTGCGCAGTGGATTCTCCAGTGCCCGGGCCAGCAGATCGGGCCACATCCGCAGCGATTCAGCCGGTAGCGGCGGCAGCCTGAGCTGCTTGCCGCTCTGGTTGGCCTCGAACATGGCGTCGTCCAGGATGGGCTCCAGCAGCTCGGCCAACGGCATCACCACCGGTGCTTCCACATGCTGCTGTACCCGCGACAGGTCGAGCAGGTCACCGATCAGCTTGTCGAGCCGGCCGATCTCCGATTCGATCCGTACCAGCTCGTTGCTGTCCCCCTGTTTGCGGCGGATCAGCGCCTGCGCCAGCTGGATGCGGGTGAGCGGGCTGCGCAGCTCGTGGGAGATGTCGGAGAGCAGCTGCTTCTGCTTCTGGATCATGTTCTTGAGGGTATCGACCATGTGGCTGACGTGATCCGCCAGCTGGCCTATCTCGTCCCGCCGTCCCAGGTTGGGGATCTGTGCCTCCAGATTGCCCTCCGCCAGCTGGGAGACCGACTGCTGCAGCTGCAGGATGGGGCGGGTCAGTCGCCAGGCCAGCAGCAGACAGAGCGGGGTGCTGACCAGCATGGCGATGCCGAGGATCTGGATCGGGTGATCCAGGATCTGGATGAACAGGAACAGATAGGAGTTCTCGACATTGAGGCCAAAGTAGATGTGATAGATCTGGCCGTGATGCGTCATCTGGAAGGGGCCGGCGATGGCCCGCTTGTGTTCGCTGCCCAGCATGGGCTTGGCCGGGTTGTCCGAGTCGAGCATGAAACGGATCACGAACTTGCTCAGGCGGGTGCTGGACTGCATCTGCCCCTTGGCATCGCGCAGATAGATGTTGTCGACCGGCAGCAGGCCGGCGGCATCGATGGCCTGGGCCAGATCGAAATCCTGATTGGGGTCGGCCCCCTTCTGCAGTGCCTTCAGGTTGTTGTTGAGGCGGGTGATCTCGTGGGCCGGCAGCGGAATGATGTTGCGGGGATCCAGGGTTGGCAGGATCACCACGGCGGCCACCACCAGCAACAGCATGAACCAGAACCAGAGGAAGATCTGGGTGGAGAGACCGTTGAAGGTGCGGGCGGTTCTCATGCCTGTTCCAGCCACAGATAGCCTCTGCCGCGCACCGTCTTGAAGCGGGGCTGGCCATCGGTGCGCTCCGGCAGCTTCTTGCGCAGGTTGCTCAGGTGCATGTCGATGGCGCGATCGAAGGGCTCGAGCTTCTTGCCGAGCACCAGCTCGGAGAGCTGGCTCTTGCTGACGATCTGGCCCGGGTTGCGCAGCAGGCACTCCAGCAGGCCGAATTCGGTGGCGGTCAGCTCCAGCAGTTCGCCGTGGCAGCTGGCCTGCTGCAGGCCGGGTTGCAGCACCAGATCCATGAAGCGCACCTCTTCCGAGCTGCCGCCGCGCTGGGGCGGGGTGCTCTGGGTACGGCGCAGGATGGCGCGCACCCGGGCCAGCAGCTCCCGATCGTCGAACGGCTTGGCGAGGTAGTCGTCAGCCCCGGCCTCGAGCCCGTTGACCCGGTCCTGGCTGTCGCCACGGGCGGTCAGCATCAGCACCGGGGTATCGTGGGTCTTGCGCAGCCGGGCCAGCATGGCGAAGCCGTTGAGCTTGGGCATCATCACGTCCAGCAGCACCAGGTTGAAGTGCTGTTCAGCCAGCCGTTGCAAGCCCTCTTCGCCATCCTCGGCGACGGTCACCTGGAAGCCTTCCAGGGTCAGAATTTCGGTGAGCAACTGGGTCAGCTCGAGATCGTCGTCGACCAGGAGTATTTTGTGCATCTGAAGTCATTCCGCTGATTTTTCGCGCCAATCCGGCGTCGGGGTCAGGGTATAATAGATTTTTAACCGCAAGAGGAAAGCCGGTTTTGAGCCATCAACAATATTCCCGCTGGGTGACGCTGGCCAGCATGGCCGCCGTCACGACCGCCACCCTGCTGATCACCGGCAAGCTGATCGCCTGGCTGATGACCGACTCCTCGAGCCTGCTGGCCTCCCTCACCGACTCCTTCATGGACGTGAGCGCCTCCATCATCAACCTGCTGGCGATCCGCTATGCCCTGTCACCGGCCGACGACGAACACCGCTTCGGCCACGGCAAGGCGGAGTCGCTGGCCGGGCTGATCCAGGCGGCCTTTATCTCCGGTTCCGCCCTGCTGCTGGTGATGCACGGCATCTCCTCCCTGCTCAAGCAGGCACCGCTGGAGCGACTCGAGGCGGGTCTGTGGGTCAGTGGTGGCTCCATCGTGCTGACCCTGCTGCTGGTCAGCTTCCAGAGCCTGGTGATCCGCAAAACCAACAGCGTGGCCATCAAGGCCGACATGCTGCACTACCGCTCCGACCTGCTGCTCAACGGCGGCGTGCTGCTTGCACTGGTGCTGGCGGGGCAGGGCTGGTACTGGGCCGACGGCCTGTTTGCCATCCTGATCGGGCTGTTCCTGCTGTGGGGAGCGCTGCACATCGGCTATGAATCGGTGCAGGCGCTGCTCGATCGTCAGTTGCCAGCCGAGGAACAAGCGAGAATAATGGCCCTCTGCTGTGACGTCGAAGGTGTACACGGGGTGCATGATCTGCGCACCCGCCAATCCGGTCCGACCCGTTTCGTGCAGTTGCATCTGGAACTGGACGATCAGCTCCCTCTGGTCAAGGCCCATCAGATTGCCGATGAAGCCGAACTGGCGGTTCGTCAGGCGTTCGAGCGCATGGATGTCATCATTCATATGGACCCCATCTCCGTGGTGCACAAGGAACAGCAAGGCACTCCCTCAGAACAACAGTAGGCTGCAACATGGATGATCTGGTTGCCAGAACCTGGCAAAAAATTCAGCAAGAAGCGGCGAGCATGGCGACCGAAGAGCCCATGCTGGCCAGCTTCTTCCACTCCACCATTCTCAATCACAAGAACCTGCGTTCGGCCCTCAGCTTCCAGCTGGCCAACAAGCTCGACAGCGCCACCATGCCCGCCATCGCTCTGCGCGAGGTGATCGAGCTGGCCCTGCGCAGCGAGCCCGAGCTGCTGGCGGTCGTGGCGGCCGACATCTGTGCGGTGCAGGAGCGTGACCCGGCGGTCGATCTCTTCTCCACCCCGCTGCTCTACCTCAAGGGATTCCATGCCCTGCAGGGCTACCGGGTCGCCAACTGGCTGTGGCGCCAGGGGCGTCGCTCGCTGGCGCTCTACCTGCAGAACCAGATCTCGGTGGTGTTCGGGGTGGACGTGCACCCGGCCGCCCGCATCGGCAAGGGCATCATGTTTGACCATGCCACCGGCATAGTGGTGGGTGAGACGGCGGTGATCGAGGACGATGTCTCCATCCTGCAGAGCGTTACCCTGGGTGGTACCGGCAAGGAGAGCGGCGATCGCCACCCCAAGATCCGGGAAGGGGTGATGATAGGGGCGGGCGCCAAGGTGCTCGGCAATATCGAGGTGGGCATGGGAGCCAAGATCGGCGCCGGCAGCGTGGTTATCAACCCGGTGCCGCCGCACACCACGGTGGCGGGCGTACCCGCCAAGATCGTGGGGCGTCCGGAGTGCGACAAGCCTTCGCTGGACATGGATCAGTGTCTCTGATCCCCTGACCGAGGTGCATCGATGGCCAAGCGCTGGTCGGGTTATCTGATCCTGGGGATGTGGCTGCTCAATCTGCTGCACCTCTATCTGGGATTTTCCCCCTGGCCGGCGGCCATCGCGGCCTGGGGGGCCTCGCTGCTCACCTGGCCCTGGCTGGTGGGGGCGGCACGGCGCCAGGCGCTGGCCCTGTACGGGGCGGCGCTGGCACTGCTGATCTTCTCCTGCTGGCAGGGGGCAAGCCTCACAGCCGGTGACTGGCTACTGCCCAACATCAACATGCTCACCATGTTTGCGGCGGTGAGCACCCTCAATCTCGCCACCTCGGGTCTTTTGACCGGCACCACCTCATGGCAAGGGCGCAAGGGGCTGTGGAGCACCATGGCCAGCCTCAACCTGCTGGGGGCCGTCATCAACCTCTCGGTGCTGTTCATCATCGGCGATCGGCTGGAACGGGGCGGTACTCTGGAGCGGCGTCAGGTGCTGGTGCTGAGCCGGATCTTCTGTGCGGCGGCCTTCTGGTCCCCCTTCTTCGTGGCCATGGCGGTGGCGCTCACGTATGCGCCCGGCCTGCAGCTGTCGCGCATCCTGCCGTTCGGGTTGGTGGCGACCCTGCTGGCGATGGGGCTGACCGCCTGGCAGGTGGAACGGCTGGGGGTGGCGGACTTTGCCGGCTATCCACTGCGGCTGCAGACTCTGGGATTGCCGGTGGCACTGGCGCTGCTGGTGCTGCTGATCAAGCAGATCTGGCCGGATCTCGGCATCCTGGCGGTGATCGCCCTGGTGGCGCCACTGCTGGCCTTTGCCTTCATGCCGAGTGCGGGGCGTGGCCCGGCCCTCAAGCGGCAGGTGGTGGAACGCTTCCCTGCCATCGGTGGCCAACTGGTGCTGTTTCTGGGGGCGGGCCTGCTGGCCGCCGGCATCAACAGTGCGCTGTCGGTGCTCGAGCTGGGTGGCGGCCACGGCTTGCCCTTCTTTCATCATTTCGGCTGGCTGGAG
Organism: Aeromonas sp. Y318-1; assembly: GCF_027706125.1. NCBI lineage: Bacteria > Pseudomonadati > Pseudomonadota > Gammaproteobacteria > Aeromonadales > Aeromonadaceae > Aeromonas > Aeromonas sp. Y318-1. The sequence continues at coordinate 5,378 of NZ_JAPDCM010000023.1, read as the reverse complement.
TCTTCGCTCACTTTGTTGCTGATCCTGCTGGTGGCCATCGTCGGGGTACACCCGCTCATCAGCATCTCAGGATTGGCGCCGCTGCTGTGGCCGCTCTCGCCAGATCCCAGCCTGCTCGGCATGTGCTTCCTGCTGGGCTGGGGGCTGGCCACCGGCACCAGCCCGCTCTCCGGCTCAAACCTGGCGCTGGCCTCCCGCTACAACCTGAGTGCCGGGGCGATTCTGCGCGGCAACCTGCTCTACGGCCTGCTGATGTACGGGGTTGCCTGTCTGCTGCTGGGGGCCTATATCGCCCTGCACGCCTGAGGATGCGGGCTCTCGGCACGGGCGTGCAGGGCGGTTGTGCAGGGGCGGGGTGGCGACTTGTGCGGGGCCGGCCGTGGCCCGGGCACAGGATGCGAGAAAAATAGACGCATATTTAGGCAATACATCCATGGAAGGCGCATTTTACAGCGCACCGGCTTGTTTGTGCCGATAGGCTCGGGGTATGCTGGCTTCACGCGCTTGAATCGCCCTCTGTGGGGCATCGCAATTGAACATACAGGTATGCATATGTCACTAGAAGTCCTTGAGCAACTCGAATCCAAAGTACAATCCGCCGTCGACAACATCTCCCTGCTGAAGATGGAGCTGGACGAGCTGAAAGAGCAGAACAACAAGCTGCAAGACGAGAACCATCAGCTGCGCAACGAGCACGTCGCCTGGCAAGAACGTCTGCGTGCCCTGCTGGGCAAGATGGACCAGATGGGCGAAAGCATCTGAGTCGTCGCCATCCGCGAGAATTGAAAACGGGCCGCTCCATGAGCGGCCCGTTTGTTTGGGTCAGTCTGGCAATCAGAGTGCCAGCAGCTGTTTGACGGTCTTCTCGATGCCGTCCGCCGCTTCCACTATGTTGTTGGCCAGCATGTAGGCGGGGGTGGAGATCACCTTGCGCTCCTGATCCACCACGAACTCGTTGACCGGGCAGTTGAGGTGGCTGCCACCCATCGCCTCGATGGCGTTGGCGGTACCCTCGTCATGGCCTATGGTGGCCAGGGTGCCAGCGCCATAGATGAGCGGGATCATGGCCGGTGCGATGCAGATGTAGGCGGCCGGCTTGCCAGCCCTGGCGAAGCTCTGGCACGCCTTCAGTACATCCGGCTGGATTTGGCACTCGGCCCCCTTGATGGCGAAGTCGCACAGGTTCTTGGCGGCACCAAAGCCACCCGGCACCAGCAGGGCATCGTAGTCGGCCGCATCCAGTTCGGCCACGTCCCTTATCTGGCCGCGGCAGAGGCGGGCCGCTTCAACCAGCACGTTGCGGCGTTCGCCTTCACTCACTTCCCCGGTCAGGTGGTTGATCACATGGAGCTGTGGAACATTGGGAGCGAAGCACTGGACTGCTGCGCCCTGCCTGGCCAGCGCCAGCAGACTGATAACGGCCTCGTGGATTTCGGCCCCGTCAAAGACGCCACAGCCACTCAAGATCACGGCCACTTTTTTCATGACAGACTCCTCGTTGTTGAAAATGTGAGCCAGAATGGATTGTTGTACTTTTGTATGGTTATCGTTCGTCCTCAGCTGGTCAAGTCATCTTGCTGTGCTAGGATTGTTTCGTTTTGGATCCTGCCGTACTTACTCCCTTAAATTTTTTTCCACATTGATCGAGATCATTCAAGTCGTCTCGCGATCGGTTTTTACATGTGCAACCAATTGTTATTTATTGGTTTTTATATTTTTGTGCACAGTTTCATCACTGTGGTTCATACTGCCCCCCATTTTTGAGCACAGAGTTATCCACAGATTGATGGCCTGTGAGGATCCGCCGGAAGGGTCTTTGCCCCTCTTGGTGTGAGGGGGGCCCTGTGGCATCCTAGCGGCTGTTTATCTCTGGCAGGACGATTTCATGGCCCCTAGCAATCCCCTTATTCTGGTCGACGGCTCTTCATATCTTTACCGCGCCTTCTTTGCCTCCCAGCAGGCCGATCTGCGCACCTCGACCGGTTTGCCGAGCGGCGCCGTCCGTGTCATGGCCAACATGATGCGCAGCCTGCGCAAGCAGTACCCCGACTGCCACGTGGCCGTGGTGTTCGATGCCAAGGGCAAGACCTTTCGCGACGACATCTACCCCGAATACAAGGCCAACCGGGCCAGCATGCCGGACGATCTGCGCAGCCAGGTCGCGCCTATCCATCAGATGATCAAGGCGATGGGTTTCCCCTTCCTGATGGTGGAAGGAGTGGAGGCCGACGACGTGATCGGTACTCTGGCCCGCCAGGCGACCGAGAAGCAGCTGCCGGTGCTGATCAGCACCGGCGACAAGGACATGGCGCAGCTGGTCTCCGACCATGTCACCCTGATTGACACCATGAAGGACGTGAAGACCGATCGGGAAGGGGTGATCGAGAAGTTCGGCGTACCGCCCGAGCTCATCATCGACTACCTGGCCCTGATGGGGGACAAGGTGGACAACATTCCCGGCATGACCGGCGTCGGCGAGAAGACCGCGCTGGCCCTGCTGCAGGGGATCGGCAGCATCGACGAGATCGCCGCCAACCTCGACAAGGTGGCTGCGCTCGGCTTCCGTGGCTCCAAGGCATTTGCCGACAAGTTCCGCGAGCAGGAAGAGCAGGTGCGCCTCTCCTATGTGCTGGCCACCATCAAGACCGACGTGGCGCTGGAGCAGAGTCTGGAAGAGCTGCAGCTCGGCCCCATCGACAAAGAGGCTCTGCTGGCGGTCTATCGTGAGTACGAGCTGCGCAACCTGATCAAAGAGTTGGAGTCCGGTGGCGCTGAGGAGAGCGAAGCCGAGGGTGATGATGAAGGTGCTGCTCCGGTAGCCGCCATCGAAACCGACTATCGCTGCATCCTGGATGAGGCTGAATTCGATGAGTGGCTGGCCCGTCTGCAGGCGGCGCCGCTGTTTGCCTTCGATACCGAGACCACCAGTCTCGACTATATGGAGGCGCGCGTCGTGGGCGTCTCCTTTGCCATCGAGCCGGGCAAGGCGGCCTACGTGCCTTTCGGTCACGACTATCTGGGGGCGCCGGTGCAGCTGACCGAGTTCGTGGTGCTCGGCAAGCTCAAGCCGCTGCTGGAAGATCCGGCCCGTCTCAAGGTGGGGCAGAACCTCAAGTACGATCGCAACGTGCTGCTCAATCATGGCATCGAGCTGCAGGGTATCGCCTACGACACCATGCTCGAGTCCTATGTGCTCAACTCCACCGCCAGTCGCCACGACATGGATTCGCTGGCCCGCAGGTATTTGAACGCCGAGACCATCTCGTTCGAAGACATTGCCGGCAAGGGGGTCAAGCAGCTCACCTTCAACCAGATTGAACTGGAGCAGGCTGCTCCTTACGCGGCGGAAGATGCCGACATCACCCTGCGTCTGCATCAGACGCTGTGGGGCAAGCTCTCTGCCGAGCCGGGCCTCGCCAAGGTGTTCAGCGAGATCGAACTGCCCCTGCTGCCGGTGCTGGCGCGGATGGAGCGGCTCGGTACCACCATCGAACCCAAGCTGCTGCATCAGCAGAGTCAGGAGATCGAAGAGCGTCTGGCAGAGTTGGAGAAACAGGCTCACGAGCTGGCAGGGCAGGAGTTTAATCTCTCCTCGCCCAAGCAGCTGGGGGAGATCCTTTTCACCAAGCTGGGGCTGCCGATCATCAAAAAGACCCCCAAGGGAGCGCCATCCACTGCGGAAGAGGTGCTGGCCGAGCTGGCGGAGACCTATGAGCTGCCGCAACTGCTGATGGAACACCGTGGGCTGGCCAAGCTCAAGTCCACCTACACCGACAAACTGCCGCTGATGATCAAGCCGCAGACCGGGCGGGTACACACCTCCTATCATCAGGCGGTGGCGGCGACCGGTCGGCTCTCGTCCACCGATCCCAACCTGCAGAACATCCCGGTACGCAACGAACAGGGGCGCCGCATCCGGCAGGCCTTCATCCCGTGTGCCGGTTACAAGCTGGTGGCGGCGGATTACTCCCAGATCGAGCTGCGCATCATGGCGCACCTCTCCGGTGACAAGGGGTTGCTGACCGCCTTCGCCGAGGGCAAGGACATCCACAAGGCGACCGCCGCCGAGGTGTTCGGGGTCGCACTCGAGGCGGTGACCAGCGACATGCGCCGCAGTGCCAAGGCGATCAACTTCGGCCTCATCTACGGCATGAGTGCCTTCGGTCTGGCCAAGCAGCTGGGGATCGGTCGCGCCGAAGCGCAGAAGTACATGGATCTCTACTTCGAACGCTACCCGGGCGTGCTGGAGTACATGGAGCGCACCCGCCAGCAGGCGGATGCTCAGGGTTATGTTGAAACCCTGTTTGGCCGTCGCCTCTATCTGCCGGATATCAAGTCCCGCAACGCCGGTCTGCGCAAGGCGGCCGAACGGGCCGCCATCAACGCCCCCATGCAGGGTACGGCCGCCGACATCATCAAGCGTGCCATGATCAATGTGGATGGCTGGATCCGCGGAATTGAAGACCAGTCGATCCGCATGCTGATGCAGGTGCACGATGAACTGGTGTTCGAGATCCGCGAAGAGAAGCTGGAGGAGTACATCGCCATCATCAAGGAGAAGATGTCAGCCGCAGCCGAGCTGCATGTGCCGCTGGTGGTGGAAGCGGGTACCGGTGACAACTGGGATCAGGCCCACTGACCCCGTCTGATGGTCATATAGCTATCATAAGAAGAGAAGCCCGGCATCATGCCGGGCTTCCTGTTTGTGGCTACCGGGGGTCAAGCTTCTTGCAGATACTCGTCCTTGAGCAGTACATAGTTGTCGGCCGAGGTCTTGAGGAAGGCGATCTCGGCCGGCTTGAGGGCGCGAGCCTGCTGGACCGGATTGCCCATATAAAGAAAACCGGCCTCGAGCCGCTTGCCCGGTGGCACCAGGCTGCCCGCCCCGATCATCACATCGTCTTCAACGATCACCCCATCCAGCAGGATGGCACCCATGCCGACCAGCACCCGGTCGCCGATGGTGCAACCGTGCAGCATGGCTTTATGACCGACCGTGACATTCTCGCCGATCAGCAGTGGATAGCCGCCGGGGTTGCTGGCGCTCTTGCGGGTCAGGTGCAGCACTGTACCGTCCTGAATATTGCTGCGTGCACCGATGCGGATATGGTTCACATCCCCCCGCGCCGCCACCATGGGCCAGATGCTGGCATCATCACCCAGCTGGATATCCCCCACCAGGGTGGCGCAGGGGTCCACATATACCCGTTTGCCCAATTGCGGGCGTTTTCCTTTGTAAGGTCTCAGTCGCAAGTCCATCTCGGCCTCCTTGTTTTCGGCCATTCTAGCAATTCGAGACTGGTTTCTGTGGATAAGTTTGTATAAAAGCTGTGCTTGGATATGAATAACTAAAAAAGTGCAGTTTTTTGCAATTTTAT
>NZ_JAPDCM010000022.1:0-59485 GCF_027706125.1 Aeromonas sp. Y318-1 | reverse complement strand
AAGTGAAACGCGGTAGCGCCGATGGTAGTGTGGCATTCGCCATGCGAGAGTAGGACACTGCCAGGCACCCAACACGAGAAACCCCGCTCATTTGAGCGGGGTTTTTTATTGCCTGAAATTCACCGTGTTGTGGTCTTGGTGCCAGCTCTAATTATTGCTCCCCCTTTGTCGTGAATGCTTCAGTGCCGCTAGATTGGTGTTGTTGAACACTCGATATCTCGATGTTCATCTCCTCATTTTCAAATCTCACCATTCCCTCCGGCCACCTGATCTGATCGCTTGTAGCGCTTGAACTGTCCAGCTATTCCATTCGTCGATGATCACTATTGCTGCAGCGGGGGATGACAAGGAAGGCGGGATCCATAGACTGTCTCTTTCAGGCATAAGGAGCTGTGTATGTTGGGGATCCACGATCTGGCGTTGTTTGTCGTATCCGGCCTGTTGTTGAACATGATGCCGGGACCGGACTCCCTGCTCATCATGCTGCGCAGCGGTTCACAAGGTTGGCGGGCCGGTTCGGTGGCAGCGTTAGGAATAGGGACTGGCACCATGGTGCATGTGCTGGCGGCGGCGCTGGGACTGTCGGCTCTGCTGAGTGCCTCAGCCGAGCTGTTCGCCGTCATCAAGTTGATGGGGGCGCTCTACCTGGTCTATCTGGGAGGCTCGCTCCTGTGGCAAGGGGCTGGCTCACCGGCTGTGCGCGAGCCTGCCGTGCGGCTGCCTGTGCTCTCCTACGGCCGGATCTTCCGGCAAGGGTTGCTGACCAATGTGCTCAACCCCAAGGTGGCCCTGTTCTTCCTCGCCTTTGTTCCCCAGTTCATCGCTCCCGATGCACCGCAGAAAGCGCTGGCCTTCATCGTGCTGGGTTGCATCTTCAATTTCAACGGCATGATCTGGTGCCATCTGCTGGCCTTCTCGACCGCCTATGCGAGTCGCAAGGTGACCTTGCCTAGCTGGTTGGGCCGCTGGCTCAACCGCTTGATGGGAGGCTTGTTCGTGGGGCTTGGCATCAAGCTGGCGGTGGAGTGAGAGGGTAAACGCCGGGCATAGAAAAAGGCGTATCCCATCGCTGGGATACGCCTTCGTCTGCACTGCAGCAGGCTGACTGAAATCAGTTCATGCCGTAGCGCTTGAGTTTCTTGCGCAGAGTACCGCGGTTGATGCCCATCATCACGGCGGCGCGAGTCTGGTTACCACGGGTGTACTGCATGATCACGTCCAGCATGGGAGCTTCGACTTCGGAGAGAACCATATCGTACAGATCAATCACTTCCTGACCGTTCAACTGGGCCAGGTAGTTACGCAGGGCCTGTTGCACAGAGTCACGCAGGGGGCGCTGGGTCGGCTCGGCAGCGTGATTGTGAGTAGTTGTTACCAATGCATCAGAAGTCAGGGTTTGTTCGAACATATTCGGTCGGCTCTTTAGTTATGCGTTAACCTAATCCATCGAAATACGCTTCGAGTGCCTCGAGTTGTGCATCTGCACAATCCAGGGCATTGAAGTGCTTACGGAATTCTCGGCCCGTCTCTTCTTCATCCAGATACCAGCCCACGTGTTTACGGGCAATGCGCGCTCCCAGATATGCACCATAAAACCGGTGCAGGTTGGTTACATGCTCGTTCATCAGGGTGCGAACCTCTTCCCTTTCGGGAGGCGGCAGCTTGGTGCCCGTCTCAAGAAAATGACGGATTTCCCGGAAAATCCAGGGTCGTCCTTGCGCAGCACGGCCGATCATCACGGCATCAACGCCGGTATAGTCGAGGACATACCGGGCCTTCTCCGGGCTGTCTATGTCGCCATTGGCGACAACAGGAATCGATACGGCCTGCTTAATCGCCCTGATAGTGTCGTACTCCGCCTCGCCCCGATAGAGGTCGGTACGGGTACGACCATGCACGGCAAGGGCCGCGATACCGCAATCTTCGGCGATTCGGGCGATCTCCTCGCCATTGCGGTTATCCGGATCCCATCCTGTGCGGATCTTCAAGGTGACAGGTACCTCCACTGCGTCCACTACGGCCCGGCAGATGGTTCTGACCAGGTCGGGTTGGCGCAGCAGGGCGGAACCTGCCAGCTTCTTATTCACTTTTTTTGCCGGACATCCCATGTTGATGTCGACGATCTGAGCGCCCTGCTCCACGTTGTAGCGGGCAGCAAACGCCATCATCTCGGGGTCGGCTCCGGCAATCTGGACCGATCGCAAGCCACCTTCTGCAGAGTGATCCATTCTCATCCTGGTTTTCTGGGTATCCCAGACATCCGGGTTGGCCAGCAGCATCTCGGAAACGGCCATGCCGGCGCCCAATCGCAAACAAAGTTCACGAAATGGTCGGTCTGTTACACCGGCCATGGGAGCCACAATCAGGGGAGTTTCAAGCGTGTGGGGACCTATCTGCATTCCACGGTTACCATCGGCTTAGGGCGGCGTATATTACGCATTTTTTAGTCAGGAGAAAAGGTTAGTATTTGAGCGTCAGCCATTTTTTTCTGAAAAAAACGTCGCGCCAAGGCTTGCAAATTCAGGAGTGCTTGAAAATCAGACATATTGTCGAGCCGGACTGGCGGGGCCAAATGGGTGAGGGGAGAGGCGATTTGCCTGTCCCCATCCCGGACCGGTTTGCGTTATGATAGCGAGCTTGTATCGAGCAAAGGCTCCAAACAATTTCATTACAAACAGATTGGGGATGTATGACGGCAAGGTTCATCAAATCTCTCTACCCGTGTCTGCTTGGTGCCGTGCTGGGCTCGGCCCAGGCCCAGACGGTCAGTTTCAGCGAAGCCTGGAGTCGGGTCATCCGCCAGGATGACGGGCTGGCGGCCGAGCAGGCAGGGGTGGAGCGGGCGCAGCAACTGCGCGAGGCGGCCAAGGCCATGTATCTGCCCAAGGTGGACGTGGGGGCCAGCTATACCCACCTCGATCAGCCGATGGAGCTCGACATGATGGATCTCAACCCCATCGCCAACCATCCGGAATTCGGCAAGGTGCTGGCGCCTATCATGCAGGCGCTCAAGCTGACGCCCAACGACTTCGTCACCCCCCTCACCAAACAGAACGTAGTGACCAGCTCGGTCAAGATGCTGTGGCCGCTGTTTACCGGTGGCCGCATCGATGCGGCGCAGGACATTCGCCAGGCCCAGGTGAGCGAGGCGCAGCAGTTGCTGGTACTGAAGCAGCAGTCCACCTTCGAGAGCCTCTCCCAGACCTACTTCGGGGTGGTGCTGGCGGCCCAGGTGGTGCAGACCAAGCAGGAGATCGAGCAGGGGCTGTCCCACCATCTGGAGCATGCCAAGAAGCTGGAGGCCCAGGGCCAGATTGCCCGGGTCGAATGCCTCTCCGCCCAGTCGGCCTATGACCGAGCACGCATCGATACCCAGAAGGCAAGGCGCAGCCTGGAGATTGCCCAGCTGGCCCTTGGCCACATGCTCAAGCTCAAGCAGGCCGAGCCCAACACCCAGCTCTTCATCAACCAGCAGATGCCCGAGCTCAATGCTCTGGTGCAGGAGACACTGGCGGTGCATCCCGGTCTCAAGCTGCTGACGGCCAAGAAGGAGCAAGCGCAGGGGATGATCAAGCTGGAGAAGGGCAAGTACGCCCCCGAGCTGTTCCTGTTCGGCAACTACAACCTCTATGAAGATGATTCGCTGGCCTCCAAGACCACGCCGGACTGGCTGGTCGGGGTGGGCGTCAGCATGCCGCTGGTGAGCCGTGACGGCCGCTCCGAGACGGTACAGGCGGCCAAGAGCGCCGAGCTGCAGGTCAATTTGCTGCAGGCCAAGACCCGCCAGGATCTGGAGTTGCTGGTCGAGAAGACCTGGCGCGAGGCGGCGCAGGGGCTGGAGGAGTTCCAGTCGCTCTCTTCCACCCAGGCGCTGGCCGAGGAGAACGTGCTGCTGCGGGACAAGGCGTTTGGGCAGGGTCTCTCTACCTCCCTCGATGTGGTGGATGCCCGCAACCAGCTGGCCGGGGTCAAGACCCAGCGCGCCGCTGCCGCCTATCAATACGTGATCTCGCTGGCCCGCCTGTTGGCGCTCTCCGGTCAGATGAACAGTTTCAATCAATATCAGCATGGGCAAGTGATCGAGGTGAATTCATGATCGCGCGCCACTCTGCTCCTTTTTCCATGTTTGTTTCGACCGCCAAGGGTCGCCCGTTTGCCGAGGTGAATGCATGAGTCATCCCCCCATCAAGAAGAAGATGAGCCAGGCCAAGCCGCTGCTGCTGCCACTGGCGCTGGTGTTGCTGGTCATCTGGCTGGGCTGGCGTTTCTGGCTGGCCTATCAGCCGGAGCCGGTGCGCCTGCAGGGGCAGATCGAGGCGCAGCAGTACTCCGTCTCCTCCAAGGTGGCGGGCCGCATCGACGAGGTGCTGGTTAAAAAGGGTGATCAGCTGGCCAAAGATCAGCTGGTGTTTACCTTGGCCAGTCCGGAAATCGAAGCCAAGCTGAGCCAGGCCAAGGCCGGCCAGGCGGCGGCTGGCGCCATGGCCGAAGAGGCCGAGAAAGGGGCGCGCGCGCAGCAGATTGCCGCCGCCAAGGATCAGTGGCAAAAGGCCAAGGCAGCCGCGCTGCTGCGTGGCAAGACTTACGAGCGCATCGCCAGCCTGCATCGGGATGGCGTGATGCCGCTGCAAAAGCGCGATGAGGCCTGGACCGCCTGGCAGGCGGCCAAGTACAGCGAAGGCATGGCCTGGCAGCAATACCAGATGACCCTGGAAGGGGCGCGGGAAGAGACCAAGATCGCGGCGCGCGAGCAGGCCAAGATGGCAGCCGGTGGTGTGGCCGAAGTGGAGGCCTACCTGGCCGATACCCGCATCGCCAGCCCGCACACCGGGGAAGTCTCCCAGGTGCTGCTGCGCAGCGGAGAGCTGGCGCCGCAGGGCTTCCCGGTGGTGACCCTGCTCGACATGAGCGATGCTTGGGCCCAGTTCCACGTGCGTGAAGATCTGTTGCCCCGCTTCCCGGTCGGTACCGAGTTCGATGCCCGTATTCCCGGCCTGGGCGAGCAGACGGTGCGCTTCAAGGTGACCCATGTGGCCGTGATGGGGGATTTCGCCACCTGGCGTGCCACCGATACCCGCCAGGGCTTTGACATGAAGAGCTTCCAGGTAGAGGCGCGCCCGCTGCAACCGGTTGAGGGGCTGCGGGTCGGCATGAGCGTGCTGGTCGAACTCTGATGGGACGTGAATGGCGGTTGCTGTGGCAGGATCCGTTCGGCCGGGCGCTGGCAAGCTGGCTACCCCTGTTGCTGATAGGGATCCTCTGCTGGGTCTTTTCGGCAGGGCTGGCGCGGGATCTCAAGATAGGTCTGGTGGATCTGGATCAGAGCCTGCTGTCACGTGAGCTGGCCTTCTCGCTGGATGCCTCCGCCGGACTCAAGGTCGCCCAGCAGTTTGATTCCATCGAGGCAGGGGCCAGCGCGCTGCGAGGGGGCGACATCTACGCCCTGGTCGTGCTGCCAAACCACCTTGAGCGCGATGCCCGGCAAGGCACCCAGCCTCAGGTCACCGTGTTCAACAACGGCCAGTTCATCCTGATCGCCAAGCTGATCAACTCGGCGTTGGCCCAGGTGGTCGGGACGCTCAACGGTCAGGTGGGCGTGCTCTCGGCCATGGCGGGCGGCAAGGCGCTGCCCGGTGCACTGGGGCAGGCGGTGCCTATCGCCAGCCAGGTGACGGCGCTCTACAACATCAACTCCAGCTATGCCCAGTTTTTGCTGAGTGCCCTGTTACCGGCGGTGTGGCAGATCCTGGTGGTGCTCTACGGCATCAATGCGCTGGCCCGCACCGATAGGCTGGGGCTGGACTGGACCACCAAAGGGGTCTGGTTCGGTCTCTGGCGCACCCTGCTGCCCCACGTGCTGATTGGCTGGGGCTGGGGGCTGGGGTGGAGCCTGCTGCTGTTCAAGGGGTTTGGTTACCCGATGCAGGGCAGCTGGCTGGTGCTGACGGCAGGACTGGGGCTGGCGTCGGCCGCCTGCGTCAGCATGGGGGCCTTTTTCTACGGTATCATCCGGGATCCGGCCCGCGCCCTGTCGCTGGCCGGTGCCTACACGGCGCCGGGCTTTGCCTTCATGGGGGTCACCTTTCCGGTCAGCGCCATGGGGGATTTCGCCCAGTTCTGGCGCAGCCTGCTGCCCATCTCCCACTATGTCGAGCTGCAGATAGGCCAGACCAACTACGGTCAACCGTTGGCGGCGGCGTTGCCCCAGTTTGGCGCCCTGCTGCTGTTTCTGCTGCCCCTGCTGTTGGTGGTTCACCGCTATCAGGCCCAGGCGAGCGCGGCCCCCGTTAATGAGGAGCCCAAGCCATGATGGGATGTTGGAATGTGCCACGCCTCGAGTGGCGGCCGATTGATTGGTGCCTCTCGCTGGCGCCACAAATCGCTGCCTCCTTGCGGTGGAAGGAGCCAATGACATGCTAGGTTTCTGGGATCTGCTGCGCCTCGAGCTGCGCACCCTGCTGGCGGACAGGGCCATCATGCTCACCCTGTTCGGCGGCGTCTTCTTCTACTCCTTCCTCTACCCGCAGCCCTATCTGCACCAGCTGCCGCGGGAAGAGGCGGTAGTGGTGGTCAACGAGGATGGCAGTCAGCTGTCGCGTCAGCTGGAGTTCATGGCCGATGCCACGCCGCAGGTAAAACTGGTGGCGCGGGCGGGCAGTCTGGATGAGGCTCGTGCGTTGCTGCTGGCGGGGCAGGGGAGCGGTATTTTGCACATTCCCCACCACTTCTATCGTGATCTGATGCAGGGCAAGAGCGTCACCCTGGGCTATGCCGGCGATGCCTCCTACTTCCTGGTTTACGGTACCATTGCCGAGGGGCTGGCCCTGGCGGGCGGCACCCTGGCCGCCCAGGTGAAGGTCGCCAGATTGCTGAGCCACGGTGAAGCCCTGCCGCAGGCCGCCATGGGTTGGAATGCGGTGGCGCTCAACGTGCTGCCGGTGTTCAACCCCACCATGGGCTATGTGAACTACGTGGTACCGGCGGTGTTCGTGCTGATCCTGCACCAGGTGCTGCTGATGGGCACCGGCATCCTGGGGGCGACCCAGAACCAGCGCAGCCAGCGTGGCGAGGCGGGCTACTGGCAGCATGCCCCCATCCTGCCACTGCTGCTGGCCCGTACCCTGGTGGTGGGGGGGCTGTTTGTGCTGCCGGTGAGCTACTTCTTCGGTTTCTGCTTCGATCACTACAACATAGTGCGCACCGCCGAGCCGGCCGTACTCTGGTTGTTCACCCTGCCGTTCCTGCTGGCCACCACCTGGCTGGGAGTGGTGCTGGGGGCACTGTTTACCCGCCGGGATCTGCCGACCCAGGTAGTGCTTGTCTCCTCGCTGCCGCTGGTCTTTCTGGCCGGTTTCATCTGGCCGCTGGAGCTGATCCCGACCCCGCTCAACTGGCTGGCCCAGTGGGTGCCGAGCACCCCGGCCATCGAAGGTTTTCTGCGGCTCAACCAGATGGGGGCCGAGTTTGCTCAGGTCTCCCGCTACTGGTGGCAGTTGTGGGGGCTGGCACTGCTCTACGGTGCGCTGGCCTGCCTGCTGCTGCGTTGGCGGCAGCAGTCGTTGCCGGTTGCCAGCCAGCCTGCCTTGCAGAGTGAAACCACCGCCGGTTAAGCGGGAGGGTACCAGCGCGCGTGAGACGGCGTGCGTGGTAAAGCGAAAAACGGTCAGCCCTTGGGCTGACCGTTTTTGTATGCGCTGGACTCAGTGAGGATGATGCAGCTTTAGCCGCGCTGGAGCTCGGGATCGCCGATGGCGTAGATCTGGCGGTGTGCCGTCTTGTCACTCAGCAGACGTAGTCCGCAGGCGGCGACGTCGGCACGACGCACCAGGCCGTGCACCTCCTTGCCCTGGCTCAGCACGGCCTGACCGGTGGCCTCGCCATCCTGCAAACCTGCCGGACGCAGTATGGTCCACTCGAGCGTGCTGGTCTGCAGCCAGCTCTCCGCCAGACTCTTCAATCTGACCTCGTGACCGAAGGCAGCCCGGGCCCGCTGCGGCAGATATTGCCAGCTGTCGCCGCAACCGAGTGAGGTTACCAGCAGCAGGCGCTTGAGCCCGGCCAGCTCCATCTGATCGATCACCTGACGATTGCCCAGATAGTCGACAGGCTCTGCCTGGTGAAAACTGCCGAGGGTGGAGATGGCCTGTGCCCCGTCACCGGCCAGCTGGCAGGTCGCCGCGACCGCCTGCGGGTCGAGGGCATCACCGTTGACGACCTCGACTCCCAGCGCGCGCAGCTCGGTGGCCACCTCGGGACTGCGGATCAGGGCGATGACCCGGTGGCCCTGCTGCAGGGCTTGTTCGGTGAAGGCGCGGCCCAGCCCGCGGCTGGCTCCGAAGATGAGTGTGGTTGGCATGCTGCTGCTCCCTTTGACGAAAGGGCTAGCCTAGAGGGTTGTGGGGAGGCTGTAAATGAGAGTTGTTTTTATTTGTCAGGAAAAGAGGGAAGCGGCGAGCCAGGGGTGGGGCCTGGCTCGCACGGGGATCAGCCGTTGTAGTGGCCGATATGGGGGCGACGGCTGGGGCCGCTCAGGTGAATATCCACCGGATTGAACGCCTTGATCGCTTCGAACGCGAAATCACCTATCGCCTGGTGCAGGCTCTGGGGATTGTGGTTGGTGATGAGGATGACGCTTTTCGACAGGTTGCGACGGCGGCGCAGCAGGTGGCCGAGGAAGCTGGACTGGCTCTCCGCCATCTTGGCGCGGTTGGCCGAGACCTCGTCGATGATCAGCAGATCCACCTCTTCCAGGGCGCGCCGGTACTGGTTGCGCTCTTCCTGATCCTGGATCACGTTGAAGAACAACCTGTCCACGATGGAGGCCCACTGCTGGAAGATCACCGACTTCTGGTGGCGTGCGATCAACTCGTGCGCCACGGCGCCCGCCAGGGTCGACTTGCCGGTACCGTAGTCACCGTAGATCAGCATGCAGCCACCACCGCTTTTCTCCCAGTGCTCGAAACCGCTGATGAAGTAGCGGGCGGTCTCGATGGGATATTGCAGCGCCGGATCGCCGGCATCCATCCGTTCAAACACCCAGTCGGGGTTGAGGTCGGCCTGGGCGATCAGCTTCTGGATCCGCTCCTGGCGTGCCGCCTTCTGCAGCTCGCGCACCTCGGCATTGGCCTTGGCGTCGTACTCCTTGCGCAGGGTCTCGTAGTCGTACTGGCTGCCGCCGGTCTCTTGCTGAAGACGACGAATGCGCTCCAGCAGGCCTCCTACGTGGCGGCTCAATTCAGGATCGTGAACGCGATGATCCTGCTTGGCCTTGGCGATCTTCTGGCGCTTGGCTTCGATCTCTTCCAGCTCCTGGCGCAGGGGATCGTGCGGGTCAGTCATGGAATGCTCCTTCTGCTCGGTCTGGGGTGGGGACAGGCCTCTGATTTTGCCTGCTGGCAGTGTCTGCTATCAATCATTATCCGGCTCCTGCGGTTGGCCGGCCAACCGCTTGGCCTCTTCGATCATCTCCTGCGCCCGCTTGCTTGGGCCAGCCTCGACCGGTGCCTGGGTCACCTGCTGGTAGCCCTGCACCTCCATCGGCTTGCGGCGGGTATAGCGGCGGGTCTTGAGGGCGCGAATGAACTTGAGCATCCACTGGTGCTGGGAGTCGAACACTTCGGGCCGCCCCAGCCAGTAGGCGATGAACTCGCCGAGATCCTCTTCGCTGTAGCTGGCATCGATCACCCCGCACAGGCGGGCGAGGGCCGGCAGCTCTGTATCCGGGCGCCATTGCAGGTGCATCTGGAACGGGCGCTCCGGCAGCGGGCTGCGCACCCGCTGGGTCAGCAGTGGCAGCTGGAACGGGCACTGATGGTAGTGCTCACTGTCGTTTTGCGCCTCGACTTGCAGCAAACCCGCCTCCATCAGCTCATCGAACAGCTCGGTCAGCTGGCGGGCATTGACCTGAAAGGAAAAGCCGCTGGGATCGCCCGGGTCGACCACCGCCAGCGCCCGGCCGAGTTCGGGGTAGTTGAGCCTGGCCAGCTGATTTTCCAGCACCAGTCGGCGTAGCTGCAGGGTATAGAGGCTGCGGGCCGGGTGGGACAATCTGGGATGGGCGAGGGCGCTGTATTCGGCAGGGGTCATGGCATGCTTCATTGACGGACGTGGCGGTATTATCCCCCATGGCGCAGCCTCATACAATTGATGGCCGCCGGCGGGTGGTCGGCTCGCCCGCAATCGGGGTTGCTTGTTTTCGTATGACGCTGTTTTTGGTCAGCCAAGCTGCAAAGAGGAGAAAAAGCTGAGTTTCGATAAGCATCATTAGCTGCTTTATTTCAAGCAGTTGGCCGCCAGAATAGCTAGCAGGCATGGATTTTTCGGCGATTATTCAATCATCTGATTGGTCAATGCAGTCGGTTATGGTCTAGGCTTGAGGCTAAATAACTGGTTGACTAATAAGAGCTTTATCAAGATGTCAAAAGCCGGACTACGGATCTTGGTGGTGGAGGACGAAGCCGTTTTTCGCCACTCGCTGGTCAATTATCTCGCTCACGATGGTGCCTGCGTTTTCCAGGCGGAAGACGGCATTGAAGGCCTCTCTGCCGCCGCTCTCTATCACCCCGATGTGGTGTTATGTGATTTGAACATGCCCAACATGGATGGGCATGAGGTGATCGCCTGCCTCACAGCCCGCTACCCCCATATTCCTGTCATCGTCATCTCGGCCCAGAGCAAGATGGAGGCGGTCGAGCGAGCGCTGCGCGCCGGCGCCCGCGATTTTCTGCTCAAGCCCATCTCGGACTTCGGTCAGGTGCGTCGCAGCATAGAGCAGTGCCTGAGCGCCAATCATGGTTATGGGCAACAGCTGGAGTTGATGGAGCACATCGACTTCTTTCGCGAACACGACCAGGCGGCGACCCGGCTGCTGGCCTGGTTGAAGCCGCCGGGCCTGCAGGAGTGGGGGCCCTGGCAGGTCACCTTTGAAGGGATGGGCAATCTGTTCATTCCCGATACCTTCAAGGTGGATGACAAGCTGCTGGTGCTGGTGATGGAACTGCCGATACTCGGGGTGGATGCCGCCTTCTGCGGCGCCCTGGTGCGCTCTCTGATGAACGCCCCGTATCGCCAGTTTCAGCGTGGCGAGAGTCTGCTGCTGACCCAGCCCCACCGGTTGCTTGATTACCTCAATCTGCAGCTGGTCGAATCCGGTCTGCGCCACTCCTTCGCCATGGCCGCCCTGTTGTTTGATCAGGAGGACGGGCTGGTCTTTGCCAATGCCGGGCTGACTTCGCCCCACTGGCTGGTGCGCTCCGGCGGCCTGCCACTCGGCCTGCTGCGTACCAGCCACTACGCCTTGCACAGGCGCAGCTGGCATGAACCCTTTGACCTGCAGTTTCGCAGTGACAGTGGCAGTGCCCTGCATGTGCAGGTTCGACATCATTGAGGCCGTGTCAGACGGCCACATGCAAAGAGGGCGCCCATGGGCGCCCTCTTTGTTGCTGACAATCCGGACCGCTTAGACGGCGGCAGATTGCAGCTTCTTGTCGTGTTCCTGCGGCTCTTTGGCCGGACCTTCTGCACCGTGCATCCAGTAGACCAGGCGATTGGCCATGGTCAGCAGGATCAGCGCGCTGATCACGGCGGCCAGTGCGATGCCACCGAAGATGGCCATGGCACCGGATTCGCCGACGAAGGAGCCGATGAAACCGGCGGTATAGTTGGCGAGGGCCACGAAGCCGAACCAGGCACCCATCATCAGGGAGGCCAGGCGCAGCGGAGCCAGCTTGGTCACCATGGAGAGGCCGATCGGGGAGAGGCAGAGCTCGCCCAGGGTGTGGAACAGGTAGGCACCGACCAGCCAGAACATGGAGGTCTTGACGGCCTGATCACCACCTTGCTCCAGCACGGCACCGATCATGAACAGGAAGCCCACGGCCAAGAACAGCAGACCCATGGCGAACTTCACCGGGGAGTTCGGCTCTTTCTTGCCGAGCTTGATCCAAATGGCGGCAACGATGGGGGCCAGCGTGATGATGAAGAAGGGGTTCAGGGACTGGAACCAGGCGGTCGGCACTTCGAAGCTGCCGATCATGCGGTCGGTATACTCCTGCGCGTACAGGTTCATCAGACCACCGGCCTGCTCGAAGCCTGCCCAGAAGATGATGGTGAACAGACCCAGCACCAGGATGACCTTGATGCGATCCACTTCCTGCTTGGTCAGCGGAGCCTTCTGCTCCTTGGAGCGCTGCTCGGCGGCGCGCTGGGCGGCCGGCACGCGGCCGATGTCACCCAGGAAACGCTGAGCCATGGTGGCCTGTACCACCAGGGAGAGCAGCATGCCGATACCGGCGCTGACGAAGGCGGCTTGCCAGCCATAGGCGGTTGCGGCGGCGCCACAGATCACGCCGGCCAGCAGGGAGCCCAGGTTGATACCCATGTAGAAGATGGTGAAGGCACCGTCACGACGGTGGTCACCTTCCTGATACAGGTCACCCACCATGGTGGAGATGTTCGGTTTGAACAGACCGTTACCCACGATCAGCAAGCCGAGACCCGAATAGAAGACGGTGTTGACCATGTCCGGGAACATGGCGTGCGGCAGCGCCAGGGTAAATTGGCCGGCGGCCATCAGCACGGCACCAAACAGGATGGCGCGGCGTTGGCCGAGGAAGGTATCTGCCAGCCAGCCGCCGATGATCGGGGTGATGTAGACCAGACCGGTATAGATGCCGTACAGCTTGAGGGCATCGGCCTGAGTCCAGCCCATCCCGCCGTTGGCAGTCATGTCAGTCAGATAGAGCACGAGCACGGCACGCATGCCGTAATAGGAGAATCTCTCCCACAGTTCGGTACTAAAGAGCAAAAAAAGCCCTTTAGGGTGACCTAAAAAGGTCCCTTTGGACGGATTATTCATTGGAACTTCCACCTGTGTCTTATATTTTTTTAGAAATTTTATGCAAGGGCTAGGAACAAGCCATAATCCTTATAGAACAAGCGTGATTAAATTACAATATTATGATTTAGCGATATTTTATCTATCAATGGTTGAATATATGTTTATAAAATGAAAAAGGGCATCGAATGATGCCCAGTGTTTTATTCCATTAATAGGTTAAATATTCAGCTATTACAGCTGCTTGGCAAACTGTTTCAGCCAAGTGATAAATTCGCCGTTCAGCTCCGGATGGCGCACTGCATATTCCACGTTGGCTTTCATGTAACCAAACTTGCTGCCGCAGTCGTGGCTGCGCCCTTTCATGAAGTAGGCATTCACCTGCTCCTGCTCCATCAGCATGGCGATGGCATCGGTCAGCTGGATCTCGTCGCCGGCACCGGCGGGGGTCTTCTCCAGCAACGGCCAGATGTTGGAAGAGAGGACGTAACGGCCGACCACGGCCAGATTGGAGGGGGCCTCGTCACGGGGGGGTTTTTCGACGATGGCTTGCATCGGCAGAGACATGCCCTCGCTCAGCACTTCCCCCTTGATGTCGGCGATGCCGTATTTGTCCACTTCACTCTCGGGGACGGCTTCCACCATGATCTGGCTGATGTGATCCTGTTCGAACATGTGCACCATCTCGGCCAGGTTGTCCTGCTTGGGATTGCTGGCCACCTCGTCAATCAGCACGTCCGGCAGCAGTACCGCAAACGGGTTGTCGCCGATCAGCGGACGGGCACAGAGCACCGCGTGTCCCAGACCTTTGGCTTCCCCCTGGCGGACGTGCATGATGGTGACGTCTTTCGGGCAGATGTGTTGCACCTCTTCCAGCAGTTGCCGCTTGACCCGCTTCTCGAGGGTCGCTTCCAGCTCGAAGCTCTTGTCGAAGTGGTTTTCGATGGAGTTCTTGCTCGAGTGGGTAACCAGAATGATTTCCTTGATGCCGGCGGCAATGGCTTCGCGCACTACATACTGGATCAGCGGTTTGTCGACGACGGGCAGCATCTCTTTGGGGATGGCCTTGGTGGCTGGCAGCATGCGGGTGCCCAGACCGGCGACGGGAAGAACGGCTTTGCGGACCACAAGAGGGATATTTTTCATGGATAAGTTCCAAAGGATACAAAGTGGGCCCATGATACCCGAAGAAAAATAGGGCAGCCACAGGCTGCCCTTATGATGGAAAGGGTATGGATCGGTTACTTGACGATAATCATGTCCCGATTTGCTTCCAGCGTGGCTGGCCCGATGCCGCTCACATCGGCCAGTTGATCCACGGTAGTGAATTTGCCTTGCTTCTCGCGGTAATCGACGATGGCCTGGGCCTTCTTCTCGCCAATGCCCTTGAGCGCAGTCAACTCATTGATACTGGCGGTGTTGAGGTTCACCTTGCCGCTCTCCTTGGCGGTAGTGACCGTGGTTGCCGGCTTGGCAACAGGCTTGTCGGCGGCCAGCAGAGGTTGGCTGAGCAGGGGCAGGCAGCTCAGCAGCAAGGTGGCGGTCAGGGTCTTGTAGTTCATGGCGGCACGTCCTTGTGTTGTGTGGAATGCCTATTGAGAATTAGCCGAGTCGCGCCACTTTTTGTCTGTCATATCTGACACTGTATAAGTCAGAGCAAACGGCTATAAGCTTCCTTGATCCAAAATAGGTACACTGTGCTAACCATTTGACCAGGATGTCTTTTCTTATGTTTTTTCCCGCGATTTCCGAGCTGGAGCCCATCGCCCGTGCCGCCGGTGACGCCATCATGGCCATCTACAGTCAGCCCTTTGCGGTGGAGTACAAGCAGGACGAAAGCCCCTTGACCGCCGCCGACAAGGGGGCGCACGAGGTGATCGTGCAGGCGCTGGTCCGGTTGACTCCCAACATCCCCGTATTGTCCGAGGAGTCCGGGCCCGAGGTGATGGCGGCGCGCCACGGCTGGTCCCACTACTGGCTGGTGGACCCGCTGGACGGCACCAAGGAGTTTGTCTCCCGCAACGGCGAGTTCACCGTCAATATCGCCCTGATTGAAGAGGGGGCTCCGCGCTGGGGACTGGTCTATGCCCCGGTATTGGACCAGCTCTGGTATGGCGGCAAGGGGCTGGGGGCCTGGCGGGTGGCTGATGGCAAGCGTGAGGCCATCCAGAGCCAACCTCATCAGGAAGGTACGCCCTGGCGGGTGGTGGGCAGTCGCAATCACCTCTCTCAGGCCACCCTGGATTACCTGGCGGGCTTTGGTGAGATGGCGCGGGGCGAGATTGAGCTGGTCTCCATGGGCAGTTCGCTCAAGTTCTGCATCATCGCCGAAGGGGGGGCCGAGCTTTACCCGCGCCTCGCCCCCACCTGTGAGTGGGATACCGGTGCGGCGCAGGCGGTGCTGGAGGGGGCGGGCGGCAGCGTCACCCAGCTCGATGGCTCGCCGCTGCGCTACAACAAGCCGGACATCCTCAACCCCTGGTTCGTGGCCAAGGCATAAAACGGGATATCGGGATACAAAAAGGCCGGACTGGCGTGAACTGCCAGTCCGGCCTTTTTTATTTCGCTATTCGCGTTGGGTCAGAAGACCTTCTTGAACGGCTTGATGGTCACCTTGGCATAGACACCGGCCGCCACATAGGGATCGGCATCGGCCCAGGCCTTGGCATCCGCCTGTGAGGCAAACTCTGCGATGACGGTGCTGCCGGTAAAGCCGGCATCGGCCGGATCCTCGGCATCGATGGCCGGGTTAGGGCCGGCGGTGAGCAGCCGCCCTTCATCCTGCAGCGCCTGTAGCCTGGCCAGATGGGCCGGGCGCGCCTGCTTGCGCAGCGGCAGGCTGCCCTGGACATCTTCGGAATAGATGAGATACCACATGAGACGATCCTTTTCTTGATGGCAGTTATTTTTTCATTTCATTTTTCTGCTCGGCGGGCAGGTGGCGATAGAGATAGACACCGCTTAGCAGAGTGAATACCAGGGTCATGCCGAGCAGACCGAATACCTTGAAGTTGACCCACATCTCCTGCGGCAGGTTGAAGGCCACATAGAGGTTGAGCAGGCCGCAGACGGTAAAGAAGCCGACCCAGCCGAGGTTGACCCGATCCCAGACGGGATCCGGTGCCTGCAGCTCCTTGCCCAGCATCTGCTTGATCAGGTTCTTGCCAAAGCCGTAGCGGCTGATGAGCAGGCCCAGTGCAAACAGTACGTTGATGACGGTGACCTTCCACTTGATGAAGGTGTCGTCGTGGAAGAAGACGGTGAGGCCGCCAAAGAAGCCGACCAGCAGGAAGGTGAACAGCTGCATCTTCTCGACCTTGCGATAGCGGATCCAGCTGTAGGCGAGCTGCAGACCGGTTACCACCACCAGGGCGCCGGTCGCCATGTAGATGTCGTAGAACTTGTAGACTGCAAAGAAAACGATAAGAGGAATAAATTCAATAAATTGCTTCATGTCTGGCTCGTCGCCCTCAAAAGTGGACCGCAAAATTTCATTCAGTGTACCTGCCCGATGGGCAACGGCAAATGAATAAGACCGCTCATTCGCCAGCCAGTTCCTCAGCCAAATAACTGCCTTGCGATCTCGGCGCCCAGCCGCTGCTGATCCGCCAGCAGATCGCGGATATGGCGCTCTTCGATGAGCGGATTGAGCAGCACGGCCCGCAGCAGGGTGAGCGGCTGGGTGCCGTAGCGCCCCACGGCGCGCTGGGTGCGGGAGACAAAACTGTGCCCCTCGGCGCGCTGAGCCTTCTGCAGGGCAACGTTGAAGGCATTGACCTGTTCGTTGGCGGCCTCGTCCAGCACCTTGCCCTGTAGATGAGGGGGGATGCAGCGATAGGAGAGCAGGTTCATCACCGGGGCCGACATCAGCTCGAAGGCGGGATCCTGGTCGATAAGGCTGGCCATCAGGCGGGCCCGGTCGTAGTTGGCCTCGATGAGCTCGGCATAACCCTCTTGGCCGAACAGCTGGAAGGCGGCATCCAGATAGAGGGCGTTGGCCGGGCGGGTACCCTCCAGGGTGAAGCGCCCCTGATCAAAGGAGCTGGCGCGGATGGCGTAGGGGGCCTCCCGCTTGACCGCCATCATCAGGTCCGGCTGGCGGCAGAGCAGCATGCCGGTACCGAGCGGCACCAGCAGTTGCTTGTGGCCATCCAGGGTGACGGTATCGGCTCGCTCGATCCCCGCCAGCAGCGCCCGATAGCGGGGCGAGAACAGGGTCGGGCCGCCCCAGGCGGCATCCACATGGAAGTGGATCTGCTCGCGCTCGGCAATGTCCGCCAGCTCAGGCAGCGGGTCGATGGAGCCGAAATCGGTGCTGCCGGCCACGCCGACCAGTGCCAGCACCTTGAGCTTCTGCTCCTTGCACTGGGCAAGAGCCTGCTCCAGCGCCGCCATGTCGAGCCGGTTCTGATCGTCGGTGGGGAGGCGCCAGACGCTGCGCGCCCCCAGCCCCAGCAGATCCATCCCCTTGTCGAAGGAGTAGTGCATCAGCCGTGAACCGAGAATGACCGCACCGTGATAGCCCTGCTCATAGAGCGCGAACAGGTTGTCGCCGCAGGCGCGGTTGCGGGCCAGCCAGAGGGCGGTGACGTTGGCGATGGTGCCGCCGCTGGTCATGACGCCGAGGGCGGCATCCTTGGCATGCATCTGGGTGTCATAGAAGAGATCGTCGGCGCAATAGATGAGGCGGTGCAGCTTGGCCAGCACCTCCCGCTCCAGAAAGCTGAGCAGACGGGAGGACTCCATCTTCATCGGGTTCTGGTTGAGCATCACCACCAGGCGGGACAGCTCGGCGGTGAAGGCCGGTAACGGGGCCGTCATGTGACCCATGTAGCGTGGCGAGGTGAGGTGAGATGCGCCAGGCACCAGGGTGGCCAGGCGTGCCAGATAGTCATCCATGGCGATGCCGGCGGCCGGCATGCGGGATTGATCGAGCTGGTGGGTGAACTGGTCGCGCTGGTAGGGAGCCTGACTGTCATCCGAGTGGTGGAAGGTCTCCAGCAGATCCGTCATGGCCTGGCCGAAGGCCGGATCCGGTAGTGCAAACAGTTCAGTCAACTTCATCAGGTTCTCCAGACCGGGTTGCCAGGGAGTCACTGGGTGGTGAGCAAGCACGGTGGCAACAGCTACGTGGGCATCGGCCGCAGAGCATACACCAAAGGCCAGCGGGTGACAGCCATGCGCATCTCCTCAACACACGGCAAATGGCATGAAAATCACTTTAAGCTAACAATTGTACTCTGAAATGGCGGCAGCTAGAGTGAGCGCAGTTTGGGCAGGAGTATGCAATGAGCAGTGTGACGGATTATTCGCCCCGCGAGGAGCTGGCCAACCGCCTCAGCCACGGGCTGGGGCTGGTGTTGGGGATCCTGGGATTGGTGTTGTTGTTGAACAAGGGCTGGGCGCAGGGCCCTCAGGCGCTGGTCAGTTACAGCCTCTATGGTGGCAGCCTGGTGCTGCTTTACTTGGCCTCGACCCTCTACCACAGCATGGCGGAAGGGCCGGCCAGGCGTTGGTGCAAGGTATTCGACCACTGTGCCATCTATCTGCTGATCGCCGGTACCTATACCCCCTTCCTGCTGGTGGCGCTCGACACGCCGCTGGCACAGGGGTTGATGGTGGTGATCTGGGGGCTGGCGCTGGCGGGGGTGGTGTTCAAGCTGCTCTTCATCAACCGCTTCAAGAAGCTGTCGCTGTTTACCTACCTGATGCTGGGCTGGCTGTCGTTGCTGGTGGTCTATCAGCTTTATATCCATCTGGAGGGGGAAGGCTTGCTGCTGCTCGGGCTGGGTGGTCTCATCTACAGCCTGGGGGTGATCTTCTATGTGGCCAAACGTATCCCCTACAACCACGCCATCTGGCATCTGTTCGTGCTGGGGGGCAGCGTTTGTCACTTTATGGCCATTTATGGCTACGTCGCCTAACTAGCCCTTAATTGGTATTTTTTGCTGCTCAAAAGGATAAATTCGTGCGGTATCACACAGTTGGCCACGGCGTTTGCTGACAAGCTAGGGACAGTTCAATTTGCAAAGGATGCACGAAATGAGTGATATCGCGCTTTCCATCAGCATGTTGTCGCTGGTGGCAGTGCTGGGGCTCTGGCTGGGAAACTGGCGGGTCTATGGCGTCGGTCTCGGGATCGGTGGGGTGCTGTTCGGCGGCATCATAGTGGGCCACTTCGCCGGCCTCTCGGGGCTGGCGCTGGATGAGCAGACCCTGCACTTCATTCAGGAGTTCGGCCTGATCCTGTTTGTCTACACCATCGGCATTCAGGTCGGCCCCGGCTTCTTCTCCTCCCTGCGCAGCTCCGGCCTCAAGCTCAACGGCTTCGCCGCCCTGCTGGTACTGCTTGGCTGCGCCGTGGCGGCCGCCCTGCACCAGCTGTTCGACGTGCCGTTGCCGGTGATCCTGGGGGTCTTCTCCGGCGCCGTGACCAACACCCCTTCTCTCGGTGCCGGCCAGCAGATCCTGGCGGAGCTGGGGGCCGCGCCCGGTTCCACCGGCCTGATGGGCATGGGGTATGCCGTCGCCTATCCGTTCGGCATTTGTGGCATCCTGCTCACCATGTGGCTCATTCGCATGTTTTTTCGCATCAAGATCGACGAAGAAGCAGCCCAGTTTGAACAACAGGCCGGCAAGACCAAGGAGAGTCTGCAGACCATCAACATCGCGGTGCGCAACCCCAACATCCATGGTCTGATGCTGAGCGAGATCCCGAGTCTCGACGAGGCAGACGTCATCTGCTCGCGCCTCAAACGGGGCGAGGAGCTGATGGTGCCGCGGCCGGATTCGCGCATTGAACTGGGGGACCTGCTGCACCTGGTGGGTGAGCGGCACGCCCTGCGCAAGGTGCTGCTGGTGCTGGGGGAGGAGGTGGAGACCTCGCTCTCCACTCGCGGCACCGATCTGCGGGTAGAGCGGGTGGTGGTGACCAACGAGCAGGTGCTCGGCAAGAAGATCCGCGATCTCGACATCAAGCAGAAGTACGACGTGGTGATCTCGCGCCTCAACCGGGCCGGCATCGAGCTGGTGCCGACCAGCCAGACCAGCCTGCAGTTCGGTGACATTCTCAACCTGGTGGGGCGACTCGACGCCATCGAGGCGGTCACCAATGTGGTGGGCAACGTGCAGCAGAAACTGCAGCAGGTGCAGATGCTGCCGGTGTTCATCGGTATCGGCCTTGGCGTGCTGCTCGGCTCCATCCCCTTCTATCTGCCCGGGTTCCCGGCCGCACTGAAGCTGGGCCTGGCGGGTGGTCCGCTGGTGGTGGCGCTGATCCTGTCGCGCATCGGCAGCATCGGCAAGCTCTACTGGTTCATGCCGCCGAGCGCCAACCTGGCGCTGCGGGAGATCGGCATAGTGCTGTTTTTGGCGGTGGTGGGCTTCAAGTCCGGCGCCGGCTTCATCGATACCCTGATCAACGGCGATGGCCCGGCCTGGATGATGTATGGGGTGGCGATCACCCTGATCCCGCTGCTGGTGGTCGGCGTGCTGGCCCGTCTGTACGGCAAGATGAACTACCTCACCTTGTGCGGCTTGCTGGCCGGCTCCATGACGGATCCTCCCGCCCTGGCGTTTGCCAACGGCATGCACCCCACCAGTGGTGCCAGTGCCCTGTCGTACGCGACCGTTTATCCGCTGGTGATGTTCCTGCGCATCATCTCACCCCAGTTGCTGGCTATCCTGTTGTGGGCTGGTGCCTGATATGAAGCCCTTGACGGGGGCACTCGCAGTGCTCCCGTCATCAAAATGCAACACATTGATCATCTTGGTTTTATTTTCCATTCCCGCCGTTGTTGACCCTTCTGTTTAACCGACTGTTCCAGCCTCAAATCAGTCTATCCATTCGAATTTTCTAACTGGTTTCCGGCGCCATTCGCGGGCACATTAGACGGTGGAATATTGCATGCCAATAGAGATTCAGGAGAGAACATGAGCAGCCACAATATCGCATTGGATCAGGACGTCGTCGTTACCCAGTTGAAAGGCAAGGTTTACCTGGTGGCCGCTGATGGCAGCCAGAAGCAGCTCGCCGAAGGCGATATCCTGCCCAAGGATGCGGTACTGATCACTCCTGAAGGCGCCAGCTTCAAAGGCGGCAACCAGACTTTCACCCTGAGCCCGACCAACGAGCAGCAGGTTGAGGATGAAACGTCTCAAGAGCCGCAGCTTGCCCAGAATGTGCCGTCCGGCAATCCCAATGACATCGCGGCCCTGCAGCAGGCCATCCTGGGTGGCGCCGACCCGACCAAGGCATTTGAAGCATCTGCCGCAGGTGGGGCGCCTGCCGCCGGTGGTGGTGGCATTGGTGGCGTGGCTGGCGCCAGTGGCAATGGTGGTTTCGTTACCATCGATCGTACCGGTGATGCCACCATAGCAGCGGCCGGTTTTGATACGGCCAACCAGACCGATGCCGGCGTGATCGCTGATGCACTGCCGGGTGAAGAGAATCGCCTGATTGATCTCGTCCCGCCGGTGATCACCGTCTCCGCACCTGACAATACCAACGACACGACACCGACCATCACCGGAACCACGGATGCCGACGCCGGCAGTACCGTGACCCTGCTGGTGACCGATGCCAATGGCAACCAGCAAACCCTGATCACCACCGTCAATCCGGATGGCACCTTCAGCGTGGACGTGACCACTCCGCTGGTTGATGGCTCCTACACAGTGACAGCCAGCGTCACCGATCCGGCCGGCAACACCGGCACCGCGACCGATGACGGCAGCGTGGACAGTACAGCCCCGGACCTGGCCATCACCCTGGATGAGAACATCACTGCGGACGACGTGATCAACGCGGCCGAAGCCGGTCAGCAGATCCCGGTGAGCGGCACGGTGGGCGGCGACGTGAAGGTGGGCGACACCGTTACCCTGACCGTGAACGGCAAGACCTTCACCGGTCTGGTCTTGGCGGACAAGACCTTCAGCATCAACGTGCCGGGCAGCGACCTGGTGGCCGATGGCGACAAGACCATTGACGCCAGCGTGACCACCACCGACGCGGCGGGCAACAGCACCACCGCCACCGACAAAGAAGGGTACGGGGTCGACACCCAGGCGCCTACAGTGGTGGTGAATCTGGTTGACGACAAGCTCACCGTGGGCGAGACCAGCGAAGTCACCTTCACCTTCAGCGAGAAGGTGACCGGGTTCGAGCTTGCTGATCTGACTGTGGTGGGCGGCACTGTGACCGGGCTGACCAGCAGCGACGGCGGCAAGACCTGGAGCGCGATCTTCACCCCGGACGCGAACTTTGAAGGCACTGCCTCCGTCACCGTCAAACCGGAGAGCTACACCGATCTCGCCGACAACAAGGGGACTGGCGGCAGCGACAGCGCCAGTGTGGACAACGTGGCGGCCCCGGCGCCGACCGTGGAACTGCAAGGTGCCGGTGGCGACGACGTCTACAACAAGGACGAGATTGGCAGCGACAACAGCGTGACCGCCAAGGTGACGCTGAGTACCGGTACTCAGGTGGGTGATCTGCTGGTTGTGACCAATGGTGCGGGTGTCGAGCTGTTCAGCGGCAAGGTGACTGCCGAGATGCTCAAAGATGGCCTGAACGTGGAAGTGCCGGTGAGCGGCAGCCCGAGCGAGGTCAAGGTCACGGCGCAGGTAACCGACCAGGCGGGCAACCCGTCCGAGGTTGCTCAAGACAAGGCGGGCGTGGACAACGTGGCGGCCCCGGCGCCGAGCGTGGTCATAGTGGATGACTCCAACAACGACCAGCTGCTGACCAAAGGAGAGATCGGTAATGATCAGATCCAGGTGAGGGCCGAGGTCAGCAATAGTGACCTGGTTGCAGGTGGCAAGGTCACCTTGACCATCAATAACGGCGGCACCGAAAGCTCGGTAGAGCTGAAGCTGGTGAATGGTGTGCTGATGTTGGCAAGCGGGCAGCTGGCAAGCGGCTTTGTTTACAACAATGGCACCATCAGCTGGACGGAAACGACCCCGGCCAACGGCAAGTCGTTGACTGTGACGGCGACCCAGACCGACAAGGCGGGTAACGTCTCCCTGCCGGGCAGCGACAACGCGCAGATCCTGAATGAAGCGCCGGAGACTGCGAATAAACAGGCAAATGGTCAGGAAGATGCAACCAGTATCGCCATCCCGACCCTCAGTGGCAGCGATATCGATGGCAGCGTGGTGAGTTTCACCATCAAGAGCCTGCCTGCCAACGGCATCCTCTATCTGAACGGGGTAGCGGTGACGGTGGATCAGAGCATTGCGGTAGCGGACGCTGGCAAGCTCACCTTCACTCCGAATGCCAACTGGAACGGCAATACCAGTTTCAACTATGCGGCTGTGGACAACGATGGCGCCGTGGATGCTAGCCCTGCGACCGTGACCATCAAGGTGGATGCGGTCAACGATCTGCCGACGCTGACCATCTCCAACGGGGCTGTCGTCTCTGAAGAGGGGCTGGCAAATGGCATTGCCGACACGATCGGCAACCCGGATACCACCAACGCCATCAAGGCATCCGGTACCCTCTCGGTGGGCGACATCGACAGCAGCACGCTCAACATTTCCCTGAACGGACCGGCCGGGCTGACGTCTGGTGGTGCCAAGGTGCAGTGGAACTGGGATGCGAGTAGCAAGATGCTGGTCGGCTATACGGGAGCGATTGGCGGCGCCGATTACAAGGCGGTGGTCGAGGTCAAGCTGACGGCACCCAATGCCAGCGGCAAGGGAGAGTGGACCTATGACGTGACCCTCAAGGACCCCCTCGACCACGGGGATACGACCTCGGAAGACAAGCTGTCGTTCCAGCTGGACGTGGAGGTCTCCGATGGCAGCGGCGTCACCAAGGGCAAGCTGGATGTCACCGTCGAGGATGATGCACCGATAGCTGGCGATGCCGCGGCCGTGTCCGTCATCAAGACCAACATCCCGGATACCCTGACCGGCCTGTTTGATCTGACCAAGTACAGTGGCAGCAACCAGACGACCCTGAACGTGAGCGGTTTCAGCATCACAGCGCTGGGCTTTACCTCGTCGACCAACTCGGCCCTGACGATGGCCAATGTCAATGGTTCCAGCGCCGGCCTGGGGGTTTCCAGCGTCGGTTCACCGAACCACAACCTCGCCAATGAGGTGGACTTCCGCCACTTTGCAAACGGTACTTCTGCCTCCGAGCAGCTGATCGTCAAGCTGGATGCGGGCAAGGTGGCCTATGGCGCCAACATCAAGTTCAGCCAAATGTTCGGTGGTGAGCTGGAGAGCGGTGTGGTCGAGTTCTACCGCGGCGGCGTGCTGATCGGTACCCAGACCTTCAGCTCCAACGCGGCGGGTGGCGACTATGCCGGCAACTTCCAGGTGCAGCAGGGTGGCTTCGATACCATGGTCATCAAGGCCACCAACAATGGTAATGGCCTCTATGCCGACAACAGTGACTTCACCGTGAAGAGCATCGAGTTCCTCGGTGCCACCACGGCGCCGGCCATCGCCTACGGTTCCGGCACGGTCACCCCGCAGTGGGGCGCCGACGGCAAGGGCTACATGCAGCTGGTCGGTTCTACCGAGACCGGGCTGACCACGGCGACCGGCAAGCTGATCACCACCACGATGGAATCGGCCAATACTCTGGTCGGCAAGGCCAGCGATGGCACTCTGGTGTTCCGTCTGGAATTTACCCCGGCCACCGGCAAGTGGGAGTTCTTCCAGTATCAGAACATGTCCAAGCCGCTGGGAGATGGCGACATCGACTTCCAGATCAAGGTGGTGGATGGCGACGGCGACTACAGCCCGGGCTCCTTCGCAACCAAGCCGCTGTTTACGCCTATCGTACAGTCGGTCTCCAGCGAGAGTGCGGCCGAAGGCGGCAACCTGCTGCACACGGTGACACTCTCTGATGCGACCCAGGAAGCGACCCAGTATGACTTCGGCATCAAGGGCAGCGGCAACAACCCCGCAGCCCCTCAGGATTGGAGTGCGGCCCAGTTCAGCAACGGGGTGACCTACAACAGCACCACCGGCAAGATCACCGTGCCGGCCGGGGTGTCGGGCTTTACCGTGACCATCCCGACGGTGGACGATCGTCTGGTCGAAGCGAATGAGACCCTGACCGTGACCGTGGGTGGTCAGAACGGCATCGGTACCATCATCGACAACGATCGTGCGCCAGTGACCACGGGTGGCTACAGTACCGGCAAGGAAGACACGCCGCTGGTGCTGAAGTGGGCCCAGTTTGGTGCCAGCGATGATCAGGCCGCTTCTGACCTGAGCGTGCAGATCAACAGCCTGCCGCTGAACGGCAAGCTGGAGTACCTGAACGCCGCCGGCCAGTGGATTGCGGTGAAGGTGGGGGATCTTGTCTCCTACGCCGATATCGACAGCGGCCACCTGCGCTTCGTGCCAGGCCTCAACGAGTCGAGCACCAATGCCAGCAACGGCAATGGCGTCGTGACCGGTAACCTGCAGGGTGATTACGCCAGCTTTGGTTACCAGATCAGCGACGGCGCCAACCTGAGCAACAACGGCAAGCTGGTGATCGATATCACGGCGGTCGCGGACAAGCCGGTGGTCGACATCAGCCTGACGGGCAACGGCGTCCCGCTTTATACCCAGTACCCGTCGTCCGGCATCTCCACCGGGGCGTTCCAGAGCGGCAACTTCAACAAGGGCAACTTTGGCATCAGCAGCAGCTTTACCGACAGTACCACCACTCAGGACAGCGTGGTGGGGACCAGCGGCAACGACTACATCGTCAGCGTGAAGGGGGGCGGCGATTACTTCGTCGGCGGTGCGGGCAATGATGTATTGGTCGGCGGTAACTCGGTATCCGGCGATACCCTAACTGGTGGCACAGGTGATGATATCCTGGTGGCTGGGTTGGGTGGCGATACCCTGCATGGGGATGCCGGTACCGACCTGGCCGTACTGATGGGCTCGCGTGCCAACTATGTCATCGAGCGCAGGAGTGACGGCGGTTTCAACTTCCTGGTGAAGGAGAACGGCGTCACCATCAGCAAGTCGCTCTACGACATCGAGCTGGTGCAGTTTGATGACGGCATCTACCAGTTCAACCAGACCGACGGCACCCTGTCGGCGGTACCGCCCAGCTTGGTGGATTATCCGCTCGAGATCAGCGCTTCCCTGACCGACCGGGATGGCAGCGAACAGTTAGACAGCCTGGTGCTGACTGGCATGCCGACGGGGTCGACTCTCTATCAGGGCTCCACCGTGCTCGGCACAGTGGGGGCCGATGGCAAGCTGACGCTGACCGGTCTGTGGAACCAGAGCGCGCTGGACGTCAAGCTGACCGGCCTGACCCTGCGGGTACCGGGCAGCAGTGCCGGCCAGTTCGACCTGAAGGTAGAAGCCATCGCCAAGGAAGTGGCGACCGATCAGACCAGCAGTGCATCGGATCAGGATTCGATCCGCATGAGCTACTTCCTTTCCACCGAAGGGGAGCCGGGCGATCAGAACCGCGCCTATGGCAACGAGCACAATATCGTGGTTGGGGATCTGGATGGCAGCGTGGTACTGCCGGGCCAGAACTACAACATCGCCTTTATGGTCGACAGCTCGGGCAGTATCGGTACCAGTGCCATGAACACCATCAAGAGCCAGCTGGCACAGGTGTTTGCAACACTCAAGACCAGTGCTGGTACTGAAGGGGCGGGCAAGGTGAATATCTTCCTAGTGGACTTCGATAGTCAGGCCAACAAGTCCATCAGCGTGGACTTGAAGGACCCCAATGTACTGGCAAAGTTGCAGGCCGTGCTCGACAGCATGGACGGCAGTAGCTGGAACGGTGGGGCGACCAACTACGAGGATGCGCTCAAGACTACCTCCAACTGGTTCAACAGCGACACCGCCAAGAACAACACCAACGCGAAGAACTTGGCGTACTTCATTACTGATGGGGCACCAAACACCTATTACGACTATGAAGATACCAACCCGATCGTGAATACGAAGACCAACGAGCGTCTCGATTCATTGGTCAACGTCAACAACTATGTGCCGGGTGAAGTCTTCTACGCCAACATCGGCGGCATCAACCGGGTATTGATCGACGCTAACGGCAATGTTCAGAAGTGGTCGCAGGGCAATAACAACAAGTGGAGCTCGACCTCCATCGGAACCTTGAAAGCGCAGGGGGATGGAACCTTCGAGATCTCGACCTCCTATGACAGCAACTACTGGGCATTGCAAAACGCGCTGGCTGTGCTGCCGCTTCTGCTGGCCAATAAGGTTACACTGGAAGCGATCGGCATCGGCAGCAGCGTCTCCATCGATACCCTGAAGCTGTTCGACAGTGACCAGATTGTGCAGTCCAACGTGTCTGCCAATGACCTGGCCAACGCCATCCTGGGCACCTCGGTGAACAACCTGCCGGGCAGCGACCGGATTGA
Organism: Aeromonas sp. Y318-1; assembly: GCF_027706125.1. NCBI lineage: Bacteria > Pseudomonadati > Pseudomonadota > Gammaproteobacteria > Aeromonadales > Aeromonadaceae > Aeromonas > Aeromonas sp. Y318-1. The sequence goes on along the minus strand of NZ_JAPDCM010000022.1, from coordinate 32,275 downwards.
CGGCGGTGCCGGTGACGACATCCTGTTCGGTGATGCCATCCACTTCGCCGGCATCAATGGTGAAGGCTACGCGGCCATCAAGCAGTACGTGGCCGGCAAGCTGAGTGCAGGCTCGGTGACCGATGCCCAGGTCCATGACTACATCACGGATCATGCCAGCGAGTTCGATCAGTCCTCCAGCAATGACAAGGCGGATGTGTTGATCGGCGGGGATGGCAACGACATCCTGTTCGGTCAGGGTGGCGATGACTTCCTGTTCGGCGGTGCCGGCAACGACATCCTGTTCGGTGGTGCCGGCAACGACACCCTGTACGGCGAGAGTGGCAACGATACCCTGTACGGCGGTAGCGGCAACGACACCCTGTACGGCGGTAGCGGTGACGATACCCTGAGCGGTGGTCTGGGCAATGACATCCTGGTCGGCGGGCTGGGCAATGACATCCTCAAGGGGGATGGCGGCGCCGATACCTTCACCTGGCTGCAGGGCGATACCACTGCGGGCAGCGTGGCCAAGGATTACGTGGTCGACTTCTCCAAGGCGGAAGGTGACAAGCTGGATCTGAGCGACCTGCTGGATCACGATGGTTCTCGCAACCAGAACGATCTGAAGAGCCTGCTCTCGGTCTTTCAGGACAGCGAAGGGGTTCACCTGCAGGTCAAGGAGAGCAGCGCCGCCCCCGTGACCCAGGAGATAGTGCTGATGAACCACACGTTCGACAGCCTCACCGGCAGCGCGTCGGCCACCTCGTCCCAGGTGATCGATTACATGCTCAACAACAACATGCTGGATATCGACAAGTAATCCGGTCGACCCCAGGCAAAAAGCGGCAGATTCATCTGCCGCTTTTTTTATGTCATGGGATTGAAGGGGGCGCTGATTTTCATCGGATAATCAAGGTCGTATCACCGTCGACAGAGAATTGTGAGCGAATGGTTACTGACAAGCTTGAAGAGAGCCTGGCAGCGAGCCGGGTCTCGCTTTTTTTTATCAAGTTCCTGCATCATCTGGCCGACATAGGATAAGAATACGGGTCGTGTTGGGATTCTGACCCTTCTATACTATGGCGAGACTCGGGCAACGGACGTAAGGGCTTTATATGGCGAGCATATTGGATTCAGTGGACCAACGTACCCAGCTGGTAGGGGAGAACCGCCTGGAGCTGTTGATGTTCCGTTTGGGATCCCAACAGTTGTTTGCTATCAACGTGTTCAAGGTGCGGGAAGTGGTCAAGCTGCCCCATCTCAACAAGATGCCGGGAGCGCACCACAACATCAGCGGGGTGGCCAACATCCGTGGCACCTCCATTCCGGTGATCAACCTGCGCAGCGCCATCGGCATGCGCCCCATGCCCATCGATGCCGAGTCCAACCTCATCATTACCGAATACAACCGCACCATTCAGGGCTTTCTGGTGGGGCAAGTGGCCAACATCGTCAACATGACCTGGAAGGACATACTGCCGCCGCCGCGCTCGGCCGGGCGGGCGAACTACCTGACCGCCATCACCCGCATTCCCGAGGATGGAGTGGATCAGATTGTCGAGATCATCGACGTGGAGAAGGTGCTGGCCGAGATCATCACCTATGACATCCGCATCTCGGAAGAGGTGCTGGATCGAGAGATCCTGCCGGAAATGCATGGCCGCAAGGTGCTCATCGTCGACGACTCCAGCACGGCCCGCAATCTGGTGCGCGAGACCCTGGGCCAGCTGGGGCTGGAAGTGATCGAATGCCAGGATGGCCTGCAGGCGCTCAATCTGCTCAAGGGGTGGTGCGATGCGGGCAAGAAGGTGACCGACGAGATCCTGCTGATGATCACCGATGCCGAGATGCCGGAGATGGACGGCTACCGGTTGACCCACGAAATTCGCAGCGATGCCCGCATGTCCGATCTCTTCATCACCCTCAACACCTCGCTGAGCGGCAACTTCAACGAGGCGATGGTCAAGAAGGTGGGCTGTGATCGCTTCATCTCCAAGTTCCAGCCAGACCTGCTGGTCGGGGTGGCCCAGGAGCGGCTGCGCCAGATCCTGGAACGCTGAGACAGGAGCAATAAAAATCCCGCCTTGGCGGGATTTTTATTGGGGTTGGAACCCGGAAGATAGGCAAGGCCATGACACCGGGATCACTGGGTCAGCAGTGGCTCGATGAAGCTGGCTACCCGATCGCGGATCTGCGGCTGGGCGGCGGCGGTGGGGTGGATGCCATCGTTCATCATGAGTTCAGGGCGCAGCGCAATATCATCCATAAAGAAGGGCATCAGCGGCAGCTGATTGGCGCTGGCCAGCTCCGGGAAGATCTGCTCGAACTGGCGCAGGTAGCGCGCGCCGTAGTTGCGGGGCAGCTGGATCTGGGTCAACACGGTTTTTACCTGTTGCGCCTTGGTCAGTGCCACCATCCTGGTGAGATTGTCCCGGGTGATGGCCGGTGCGAACCCGCGCAGCCCGTCGTTGCCACCCAGCTCGATCAGCACCCAGTCCGGTTGATGTTCCTTGAGCAGGGCCGGCAATCTGGCCAGCGCCCCTTGCGTAGTTTCACCACTGATGCTGGCATTGATAAGCTGATGTTTACCCCCCTGCTGCTGCCATTTCTGATTGAGCAGCGCAGGCCAGCTCTGCTCCGCCGGCATCTGATAACCCGCACTCAGGCTGTCGCCCAGTACCAGCAGGGTCTGGGCCTGCACCGATGACACCAGGCAGCACAAGGCAAACAGGAAACGCGTCATGAATTCAACTCCCATTATCAACGTCAAGGGCCTGGGCAAGACAGTGCGCCTGGGCCAGGAAAGCCTCACCATCCTTGAAGGGATCGACCTGCAAGTCAATAGTGGCGAAACAGTGGCGCTGGTCGGTGCTTCCGGCTCCGGTAAATCCACCCTGCTGGGGCTGCTGGCCGGGCTGGATCTGCCGAGCCAGGGGGATATCGAGATCCTCGGCCAGTCGTTGTTGCAGCTGGACGAGGAGGGGCGTGCCCGGCTGCGGGCCGAGCAGGTCGGCTTTGTGTTCCAGTCCTTCCTGTTGCTGCCTACCCTGAGCGCGCTGGAAAACGTCATGCTGCCTGCCGAGCTGCGTGGCGAGACCCGCTGCGAGCCGCGGGCGCGCGAGCTGCTGGCGGCGGTCGGCCTCGGCGAGCGGCTGCACCATCTGCCGCCGCGCCTCTCCGGCGGTGAACAGCAACGGGTCGCCATCGCCCGGGCCTTCATGACCCGGCCCAGCCTGCTGCTGGCCGATGAGCCCACCGGCAACCTCGACAGCAAGACCGGGGAACGGGTGATCGAGCTATTGTTCGAGCTCAACCGCGAGCATGGCACCACGCTCGTGGTGGTGACCCATGATCACGAGCTGGCTCAGCGTTGCCAGCGGCAGCTGGTGATGGCGGCAGGACGGCTGGCGGCGGCTGCGTCAGCATCCGAAGCCGTCTCTGCAGCAAGAGTCAGGGAGCTGTCATGAGTCAGTGGCGACTGGGAATCAAGTTATGGTGTGGGGAAGGCGTCAATGACAAGGGGCTGCCCGGACTGGCGCAGGTGAGGAGCACGTCATGAGTCAATGGCGACTGGGATTCAAATTATTGCGCCGGGAAGGATTCAACGGCGAGCTGCGCTGGTTCGTGCTGGCGCTGGCGCTGAGCGTGGCCTGCGTGCTGAGCGTGGCCCTGGTGGCGGATCGGCTGGATGCCGGGCTCAAAGCCTCCGGCCGCGACTTTATCGGTGCCGACCGGGTGCTGCGCTCGGCCACGCCGGCGCCGGCCGCCTGGCTCGAGCAGGCGGCAAAAGCGGGTCTGGCGGTGCAGACCACGGTCAGCTTCAACAGCATGCTGTTTCATGGCGATGCCCTGCAACTGGCCTCCATCCGCGCCGTGCCCGAGAATTTCCCCTTCTACGGCAAGCTGGAGCTGAGCCCCCAGCGCACCCCGGCGCCTGGCGAGATCTGGCTCTCGGCCCGGGTGATGCAGTTGTTGGCGGCCAAGCCGGGGGATGAGCTGGAAGTGGGCAATACGGTGCTCAAGGTGGCGGGGGTACTGGGTCAGGAGCCGGATCAGGGCTTCAGCCCCTTCCTGCTGGCGCCGCGGGCGCTGATCCACAGCGCCGATGTGGAGGCGACCGGAGCCCTGCTGCCGGGCAGCCGCCAGCAGTGGCGCTACCTGTTCAAGGGCTCCCGCGAGCAGGTGGCCGAGTATGAACGCTGGCTCAAACCCAGACTCAAGGCGGGGCAGAAGCTGATCAAGCCGGACGACCAGGGCTCCCAGGTGGGCCGCTCGCTGGCCAATGCCGAGCGCTTCTTCCGGCTCGCTTCCCTGGCGGGAGTGCTGCTGGGGGCGCTGGCTATGGGCATTGCGGTGCGTCACTTCGCCGAGCGCCAGACCAACATGGTGGCGCTGCTCAAGACCCTGGGGGCCTCCCGCCGCTCGCTCTGGCAGTTGATGGGCACCCTGCTGCTGTCGCTGACGCTGGTCGGCGCCCTGCTCGGTCTGGTGGCGGGCAGCGCCATGCAGTGGCTGACCCTGCACCTGCTGGGCAACCTGCTGCCAGCCGATCTACCGCCGCCGTCGTGGCGACCCTTTGCGCTGGGGTTGGCGGTGGCCTTCTTCATCACCCTGTTGCTGGCCTTCGTGCCCTTCCTGCGTCTGCTCAAGGTGCCGCCGCTGCGGGTACTGCGGCGCGAGCTGGAGGCGGGGATCCCGCCCTGGCTGGCGTTGCCGGTGGCGCTGCTCGGCCTGTTTGGGCTGGTGTGGGGCTTCACCGCCGATGCGACCCTGGCGCTGGGGCTGATCGGCGGCATGGGCTTGCTGATGGGGCTGCTGGCGCTGATCGCCTCCTTGCTGCTGCGGCTGGGGCGCCGGGTGCAGGGGCCCCACGCGCTGCGGCTGGCCATCAGCCATCTCTCCCGCGAGCGGGGCAGCGGTCTGTTCCAACTGGCGGGCTTTGCGCTGGCACTCATGCTGTTCGGTCTGCTGTGGGCGGCGCGGGTCGACCTGCTCGGCGAGTTCTCGGCCCGGTTGCCAGCGGATGCCCCCAACCGCTTCCTGGTCAACGTGGCAGACGGAGAACGGGAGGGGATCCTGGCCGATCTGCGCCAGGCGGGGGCCGTGACCTCGGACTTCTACCCCATGGTGCGCGGCCGGCTGATCAGCATCGCCAGCGAGGCGGTGCGCGACACGGATGAAGATGGCCGCGAAGGGGTCAATCGCGAGCTCAACTTCACCACCACCGCCACCCTGCCGCCGGACAATACCCTGACAGCAGGACGCTGGCTGGATGGCCCCGGCCAGGTATCGGTAGACAAGGATCTGGCCAAACGGCTCGACATTGCCCTCGGCGACACCCTGGGCTTCACCATCGAGGGGCGCAGCTTCAAGGCGCAGGTGACCAGTCTGCGGGCCATCAAGTGGGACAACATGCGCCCCAACTTCTACATGATCTTCTCGCCGGACGTGCTGGCTCCCTCCTCCCAGACCTGGCTCGGCAGCTATCGTCTGCCGGAGCAGGGGCGGGTGGCCGAAGTGGAGCTGATCCGCCGGCACCCCACGGTGAGCCTGATCGATGTGGACGACTTGATCGTGCGGCTGACGGCGGTATCGGATCAGGTGAGCCGGGCGCTGGGGTTGATGCTGGGGCTGGTGACGGTGGCGGCGTTGCTGGTGCTGCTGACCCAGACCCAGGCCAGCATGGCCCATCGGCGCCGTGAACTGCTGTTGATGCGCACCCTGGGGGCCGGCAGCGAGCTGCTCAGGAAGATGCTGCGCTGGGAGCTGGTTGCCAGCGGCCTGCTGGCGGGGCTGTGCGCCGCCATGGTAGTCGAGCTCTGCTCCCTCGGCCTGCAGTGGTGGTGGTTCGAGGGACAGTGGCAATTCCACTGGGCCATCTGGGCCGGTCTGCCGCTGCTGGGGGCCGTGCTGGTGACGCTGGCGGGGCAGGGCATGCAGCGCCAGCTGCTGGCAGGCACCCTGAGCGATCGGCTGCGTGGATTGGGGCAGGGCCTGCTCTGATCACCGCATCCAGTGCGGATGCCGCAAGGCGCAATAACAATCAGCCCGGCCAATGGCCGGGCTGATTGTTATCCGGTTGGCTGATGAGCCCGGTCAACGGGCAGTGCTCAGCAGATTGGCAAGTGCCTGGGGCAGCGCCGGATAGGTGAAGTGGAAGCCGGCCTGCTGCAGACGAGTCGGCAGCACCCTCTGGCCGGTGAGCAGCAGATCGGCCGCTTCGCCCATCAGCAACTGCAGCAGCGGGGCCGGCACGAAGAAGAGGTGTGGCCGGTGCAGGGTGCCTGCCAGGGTCTGGCTGAACTCGCGGTTGCTGACCGGTTGTGGCGCCGTGCCGTTGAACAGGCCGTCGCACTCGTCGTGCTCCAGCAGGAACAGGATGGCGCGCACCAGATCCTGGATGTGGATCCAGCTCATGACCTGGTGCCCTGTGCCCATGGGGCCACCGAGGCCGACACGATAGGGAGGCAACATTTTGGGCAGGGCACCGCCGTCGGGGCCGAGCACCAGCCCGATGCGCACGATGCAGACCCGGGTATGCTTGCTGCGGGCTTCGCGGGCCAGGGTTTCCCACTGCTGACAGAGCTGATGGGTGAATTCGTCGTGAGGAGTCTGGCACTGCTCGTCCAGCGGCTCATCGCCCTGACGGCCATACCAGCCGATGGCGGAGGCGTTGATCAGCACCCTGGGCGGTGTATCGGAGAGCTTGACCAAGTCGACCAGCTGTTCGGTCAGCAGCCAGCGGCTGTCACACAGCAGCTGCTTGCGCCGCTCGCTCCAGCGGCCGTTGGCGATGGGCTCCCCCGCCAGGTTGATGACCGCGTCTACGTCGTTGAGGTTGTCGAGCCGATCCAGGCTGTCGAGAAGCTTGACGTCGTGGCCGAGCAGATCATAGGCGCGGCTGCCCTGGCGGGTCAGCACCAGCACCTCGTGGGCCACCTTGAGATGGGCCACCAGACGGCGACCGATGAAGCCTGTCCCTCCCGTGATCAATATTTTCATATGCAGACTCCCTGACGCTGTTGGCTCTACTCTAGTGGGCTGGCACCAGATGAACAAGCAGCTGTTTTTGCAAAGATTATAATCGTCACAGCAGGCATCTGGCGCATCGCGCCAGGGGGCGTGCAGCAAACACTGCGCACATGCGAAGGGATGGCAGCGACTGCCGCTGTCGCCCCGCTGCAGACGCGATATAGTGTTGGTCAGAGCGCCCCGCTCTGCCGTCAGAGTTGTCAGAAAGGCTTGTCAGAGAAGGGGATAGGAGTAGACTCGTCCGCTTTTTCACCGTTGCCGCGAGGGTGGGTATGCCGTTTCGTCGTTTGAGGTTGCGCCAGTTTTATACCAGGCTGGGGGCGGCGTTGCTGGCCGGCCTGCTCCCCTTGCTGCTCGGGGTATTGATCGTCTCCTGGCAGACCTTTGCCGGCATGAAGCAGGATGCCGAAGAGCGCCTGCTCCATGCCAGGGAGATGCTGGAGCGCACCCTGGATCACGCCCATCAGGCGGCGGCCATGGTGCAGGGCAGCGTGGGGCGCCCCTGCGAGGAAGTGGTGCAGGGGCTGCGGGATCAGGTGGCGACCGTGCCGGACGTGCGCACCGTCAACCTGGCCAAAGGGGAAGTGGTCTACTGCTCCTCGCTCTACGGTCCCTATCAGGGTCCCTTCAAGCTGGCCGATTATGCCAATGGCCAGCTGGATCTGATGCGGGGCAACCCGGTGACGCCGGGGCGGCCTCTGGTGGTCTATCGCCAACCGGTGGGGGAGTACAGCGTGCTGGTCGGCATCGATGGCTACTACCTGCACAACATCCTCGACATGCTCAGCCGCAACTCGCCGCTGACCCTGGTGATCGGGGCGCAGAGCATGCTGGCCGACGGCCAGATCCACGACGAGGTGCCGCCTGTGGCGCTGGGGTCGCTGGAACAGACCTCCGGCAAGTATCCGTTTCGGGTGGTCACCGATCTCTCCCACGACGAGTACGGCAGCCATATCTGGAGCTACTCTCGGGCCAGCCTCATCATCTACCCATTGCTGGGTCTGCTGGCGGGCTGCCTGGTCTACTGGCTGGCCGGCCGCTCGACTTCGCCTTCCCAAGAGCTGCGGCGGGCGCTGGATCAGCGGGAGTTCATCCCCTATCTGCAACCCGTGGTGACCGGTGACGACGCCCACTGGAGCGGTTGCGAGGTGCTGATGCGCTGGCAGCATCCGCGCCAGGGCCTCATCTCGCCGGATCGCTTCATTCCGCTGGCTGAAGACAGCGGTCTCATCGTGCCCATGACCCGGCTGCTGATGGAGCAGGTGCGCGAGCAGTTCGCAGGTCGAGTGCATAGCCTGCCAAGAGGGTTCCACTTCGGCTTCAACATCAGCGCCAGCCACTGCAAGGACATGAGTCTGCTGGAGGATTGCCGCGACTTCATCAATGCGTTTCGGGATAACCCCATCAAGCTGGTGCTGGAGCTGACCGAGCGGGAACTGATCGTGGCCGACGAGACGACCGACCGCTTGTTTGCCGAGCTGCATCAGCTGGGGGTTTTCATCGCCATCGACGACTTCGGTACCGGCCACTCCAGCCTCACCTATCTGCAGCAGTTCCAGGTGGATTTTCTCAAGATCGACCAGAGCTTCGTCGGCATGATCGGCTCCGATGCCCTCTCCAGCCACATCGTGGAGAACGTCATCGATCTGGCGACCCGGCTCGGTCTGCTGCTGGTTGCCGAAGGGGTGGAGAACGAGGTGCAAGCCGCCTATCTGCGGGCGCGTCAGGTGAACTTCCTGCAGGGCTATCTGTATGGCAGGCCGATGCCGATGAAGGAGTTTGCCGGCCTGCTGGCACAGGGCTGAGCCAACTTGCGCGCATAAAAAAACCAGCGACCGAGGTCGCTGGTTTTTTTTCACCCCGAGGCTGGTCAGAGCATGCGGGCGAGGGCGCGGCACAGACGCTTGACCCCCTCCTCGATGGTGGCTTCATCCACGCAGGAGAAGCTCAGGCGCAGGGTGTTCTGGATCTCGGGGCGCACGTAGAAGGGGGCGCCCGGTACGAAGGCCACCTTCTCCTTGATCGCCTCGTCAAACAGCGCCATGGCGCTGACACTGGCGGGCAGGGTCAGCCAGAGGAACATGCCACCCTCGGGCCGGGTGTAGCTGACGCCGGGTGGGCAGTGACGGGCCAGGGCGGCCTCCATGGCGGCACGCTGGCGGCCATAGACCTCCTTGATCTTCTCCAGATGGGCATCCAGCGAGTTGTCGATCAGGAAGCGGTGCAGCACCTGCTGGCTGAAGGCGTTGCTGTGCAGGTCGGTGGCCTGCTTGGCGATGGTCACCTTCTTGCGCAGCCAGTCCGGCACCAGCATCCAGCCGAGGCGGAAGGCCGGGACGACGGTCTTGGAGAAGGAGCCGAGCAGTACGGTATTGTTCGGCGCCAGCTTGGCGATGGGGGGCAGGTGTTCGCCCTCGAAGCGCAGCTCGCCGTAGGGGTCGTCTTCCACCATCAGCAGCTCGTGGCTGACCAGCCGCTGCGCCAGTGCCTCGCGGTTGGCACGGCTGTAGGAGACGCCGCTCGGGTTCTGGAAGTTGGGCACGCCGTACAGCAGCTTGGCGTTGGAGCCGCTCGCCAGCAGCACATCCAGCGCCGCCAGATCCAGCCCCTCCTCACCCAGGGTGATGGGCTTGAAGGCCGGTTGATAGACGGAGAAGGCCTGGATGGCGCCAAGATAGCCCGGCTCCTCGATGATGAGATCCTGCCCCTCGTCGATCAGCACCTTGCCCAGCAGATCCAGCGCCTGCTGGGAGCCGCTGGTGATGAGGATGTTGTCCGGATTGACCTGCATGCCGTGGCGGGCCAGATAGCGGTCGGCGATGTACTGGCGCAGCGGGGCGAAGCCCTCGGTGGCGGCATACTGCAGGGCTGCGGCGCCCTGTTCGCGCAGCACGTCCTGGCAGGCCTGGTCGATGGCCTTGACCGGGAACAGGTGCGGATTGGGCAGACCGCCGGCGAAGGAGATGATCTCCGGATTGGCGGCGACCTTGAGGATCTCGCGGATGAAGGAAGGCTCTACCTTCTCGAAGCGCTGGGCAAAAAACGGCTGCATAGGATTCTCTCTGGCATGGTGAGCGGTCGCTCCATTCGACCGCCAAGTTATCCGTTTGTATCAGATTTAAAAAATGAGGCAATGGCTGTAACAAAAATCGATAAAAAAGGGCAGGTTTGGCACCTGCCCGAATTTTATCGGTCGGGGACGGTCATGGGGCGCAAAAGCCCCGGCGTGACCCGTTACAGTCCCGGCTCCTTGAGGAAGCGGATCATCAGCTCGGTGTTGGCACCGAGCTGCTGCTGCACCCGGCCCGGGAACAGTTCGGCCATTTTGTCGAGGCGGTCATACTGGGTATGCCAGATCTTGCCCCACTGGGTTTCGCTGTCCCGATCGCAGGCACTCTTGGTGGCATCGTCGTAGCAGTCCCACAGCGCCGGATTGGTGGTCTGGGAGTAGCCGTCGTAGCCATCTGCCCCGTTGATGGTGAAGTTGGTGGCCTCCACGTAGGCGATGGGCACCCCGAGGCAGGCGAACGGCGCATGATCGGACCAGCTGCCGGTCTCCCCTTCCGGGTAGCCGCTGTAGCTGGGGTGGATGGCAAACGGGGTGGCGGTCTGCTTGGAGATGGCCAGCAGGCGATCCCGCACCTTGGGATCGAAGCTGTAGCGGCTCGGATCGGCGCAGTTGTATTCGGCCACGTCGGAGTGGGCCGAGTGGACGTAGACGATGTCGCCCCCGGCGATGGTGTCGTAGTTCACCATCGCCAGCAGCTTGGCGACGGCGGCGCTGTCGAGGCTGGCGGCATAGGCTTTGGAGCCGTTGAGGCCGTTCTCCTCGGCGCCGAAGAAGGCGAAGCGCACCGTGTAGGGCAGGGTCTGCCCCTTGAGTGTTTCGGCCACCGCCAGCAGGGCGGCGACGCCTGCACCATTGTCGGTGGCCCCCTCGGAGCCCTTCTTGTCGCCGGTGCTGTCATAGTGGGCACCGATCAGGATCACCTTGTCGCTCTTGCCCTTGAGCTCGGCGACCAGGTTCTGGGAGGTCTTGCTGGCCCCGCTCTTGGTGTAGGTGAAGGGCTGGTTCTGCACCTCGTAGCCCCAGCCGGCCAGATGGTCCTGGATCCAGGCGGCGGCGCGGGTCTCGGCCTCGCTGCCGGTGGGTCTGGCGCCGATCCCCTCGGCGGTGGAACTCAGCTGCACCAGGTATTCATAGGCCTGCTCGGCGGCGGAGGGGGCCTGTGAATCGTTGCTGGAGGTGTTGCACCCGGCCAGCAGGGCTGTGATGGCAAACGCCAATGCTGTGTGTTTCATACTGCAATCCTTTGTTGTGTATGGTTTTATTTGCGCAGGTCAGCATGCACCCGGCGCCTGGCAGATTCTGTGAAGGGGGTGGCATTTGTCAATCGCGGTGGCGGAATTGGTCAGTGGCGGGGGATTTGTTGCGCGAAACACTTGCGCCCTGAGCCTATCTTGGGATAATTCGCTACCCTGTTTCGCCGAGCGATGAAATGACGAACAATTTCGCGCCTCGTCGGCGAGGTGGAACGATGAAACAACGAGCAATTCATCTCGGTCGTCTGTGATCAGCACGACGAGATAACGAGCAATCCATTTATATGGTCTGTGACCCAGACCGATGCAATAACGAGCAATTTGATTATGCCAGTGACCCAAGATGTGTTTAACGAAGACGGCAAGTTCATGCGCAAGATCCGCAGCTTTGTCCGTCGCGAAGGCCGCCTGACCAAAGGGCAGGAGAAGGCCCTGGAAGAGCTCTGGCCGGTCATGGGTATCGATTTCGCACCGGAGCCGCTCGATCTGGTTGCCCTGTTTGGCCGCGAGGCCCCGGTGGTGCTGGAAATCGGCTTCGGCATGGGCGCCTCCCTAGTGGAGATGGCCAAGAATGCCCCCGAGAAGAACTTCATCGGCATCGAAGTGCACTCGCCGGGTGTCGGTGCCTGCCTCGGTACCGCCCAGGAGGCGGGAGTCACCAACCTGCGTGTCATCTGCCACGACGCGGTGGAGGTGCTGGAGCACATGATCCCGAATGGCTCGCTGGCCTGTCTGCAGCTGTTCTTCCCGGATCCCTGGCACAAGAGCCGTCACCACAAGCGCCGCATCGTGCAGCCGGCCTTTGCTCAGGACATTCGCCAGAAGCTGGCCATCGGTGGCGTGTTCCACATGGCCACCGACTGGGAAAACTACGCCGAGCACATGCTGGAAGTGATGAGCGCCGCCGAGGGGTATGAGAACACCTCCGCCACCGGCAACTGGGTGCCGCGTCCCGACTGGCGCCCGCTGACCAAATTCGAACAACGTGGCCACCGTCTCGGCCACGGGGTGTGGGATCTGATTTTCAAACGTGTCAACTAACTGAAGGAGCTATCATGGCCAATCGTAGCCGCCGCCTGCGCAAGAAACTGCGCGTCGATGAATTCCAGGAAATGGGCTTCGACATCAGTTTCAACTTCCCGGTCGGTACCGCCGAAGAGACCATCGATGCGGTAGTCGACGCGATGATCGATGAAGTGATCGAACCCCGCAAGCTGGCTTTCGCCGGCTCCGGCCATCTGGCCTGGGAAGGGATGATCTGCACCCAGCAGCTGGGCAAATGCAGCGAAGAAGACCGTGCCGCCGTCAAAGCCTGGCTGGAAGGCAAGGGGATGGAAGCCGTGGTGGTCACCGAGCTGTTCGACCTCTGGTACGGTGAACCGGCCTGATGACAGGCTGGCTGTGGCAGGCGCCCCGGTGTCGACAGCCTGCGACAGCAGATAGACAAGTCCCGCCGCTGGCGGGATTTTTGTCGGTGGTGATGGGATCGCCACGTTAGTTATGGAATCGCTTATGGTGTTGTCATCCGAATTACTGGCCAGCATCCTGGATGAGGTGCGCCCGCTGCTCGGACAGGGCAAGGTGGCCGACTACATTCCGGCGCTGGCCCAGGTGCCGGCCGACCGGCTCGGGATCGCCGTCTGTACCGTGGAAGGGGAGCTGTTCACCGCCGGTGATGCCAGCGAACCCTTCTCCATCCAGAGTATCTCCAAGGCCCTCAGCCTGACGCTGGCGCTCACCCTCTATCAGGAGGAGGAGATCTGGGCCCGGGTCGGCAAGGAGCCCTCCGGCCAGCCCTTCAACTCCCTGGTGCAGCTGGAATTCGAGCAGGGCATTCCCCGCAACCCCTTCATCAATGCCGGTGCCCTGGTGGTCAGCGATCTGCTGGAGACCCGCCTCACCGCGCCGCGCCAGCGTACCCTGGAGCTGGTGCGCCGCCTCTCGGGCAACCCGGCCATCATGGCGGATCAAGTGGTGGCCCGCTCCGAATATCAGCACTCTGCCCGCAACGCGGCCATCGCCTATCTGATGAAGGCGTATGGCAATTTCGAGAACGAAGTGGACAAGGTGCTGCAGAGCTACTTCAATGCCTGTGCGATCCGCATGAGTTGCGTCGATCTGGCGCGGGCATTCATCTATCTGGCCAATCGCGGGGTGCCGCTGGGCGCGACGACCCCCTTGCTGCCGGCCCGCACCACCAAGCAGGTCAACGCCCTGCTCGCCACCTGCGGCCTCTATGACGAGGCGGGGGATTTTGCCTATCGGGTTGGCATGCCGGGCAAATCCGGGGTCGGTGGCGGCATCATCGCCCTGATCCCGGGAGAATTGTGCGTCTGTGTCTGGTCGCCCGAGCTCAACAAGGCGGGCAACTCGCTGGCGGGCACGGCGGCGCTGGAACTGCTGGCCGAGCGTCTGGGCCGCTCCATTTTTTAACCTTGTCACTCTGAATCGAGAGATCACCATGAAACGAATAATGAGCTTGTTACGGGCCACCCTGGCAACCTTGCTGCTCTGGCATGCCCTGCCGACCCTGGCTGCCGAGCTGCCACCGCTTTCGCTGGCGGATGCCAACGCCAAGCAGGCGGTCATTCTGGATACCCGCGCCAGCTACTTCTATCAGGGCTGGCCGATGGAGGGCGAGCAGCAGGGCGGCCACGTGGTTGGCGCCGAGAACCTCTCCGCCGAGTGGAAGTACAGCGATGAGGAGTGGCCGGCGGCGCTGGCGACCAAGGGGCTGAAGGCCGATCGGCCGGTGGCGCTCTACGGTGCTCCGCGCGAGGTGGCCGAAGTGGCCCGCCTGCTGCGCCAGCAGGGCATCAAGCAGCTGTTCGAGCTGCAGGGCTGGAAAACCGCGCCGCGCGAGCATCTGGCCCGCTGGCAGCAGTTGGTCTATCCGCGCTGGCTGGCCGACCTGCAGGAGGGCAAGCCGGTGGTGGCTGCACCCAAGGGCGACTGGAAGCTGTTCGAGGTGGCGTGGGGTTCCCCCAAGGCTTATCTGCTGAGCCACATCCCGGGGGCCGGCTACATCGACACCAACCGGCTGGAAGAGGAGCCGCTGTGGAACAAGGTCTCTGACGAGGCGCTCAAGGCGCTGCTGCTGGAAAACGGCATCCGCCACGACACTACCGTCATCCTCTACGGCCGCAACACCATGGCGGCGGCCCGTGCGGCCCACCTGATGATGTATGCCGGCGTGCAGGACGTGCGGCTGCTGGACGGCGGCCTGGATGCCTGGTTCGTGCAGCATCTGCGCACCGAGACCGGGCTGGCCAACAAGTTCACCCCGGCCAAGGAGTTCGGCGTCGCCATTCCGGCCCATCCCGAGTACTACACCACCCTGAGCCAGGCCAAGGCGCTGCTCAAGCAGCCCGACGGCGCCCTGGTCAGCGTGCGCACCTGGGACGAGTTCGTCGGCAACACCTCCGGCTACAGCTACATCAAGCCGAAGGGCGACATTCCCGGCGCCAAGTGGGGTCGTGGTGGTGTCGATGCCAACAGCATGAGCGACTTCCACAACCCGGACGGCACCATGAAGCCGGCCCGCGAGATCCTCGCCATGTGGGACGAGTGGAATATCGAGCCGACCCAGCAGGCTGCCTTCTACTGCGGCACCGGCTGGCGCGCCTCCGAGGCGTTCTTCTACGCATGGCTGATGGACTGGAAGCGGATCAGTGTCTACGACGGCGGCTGGTACGAGTGGAGCGCCGATCCCAAGAACCCCATCGTGACCGGCGAGCGCAAGCCCGCCAAGTAATCGACGACGATGACAGAACAGGCCGGACCCATGTCCGGCCTTTTTGTACCCGCTCGGGCCTGCGCCAGCCGGACGCTACACTTTGCGAGTGACAATCAGGTCGATGCAAGGAGTGACTGATGAGACGGATATGGCTAGGCCTGCTGGTGGCAGGCGTGCTGGGACAGGGGGCGATGGCCGCCGAGCGGGATCGCTATCTGGTGCAACTGAAACCGGGGGCGGAGGCAGCGGTGCTGGCCCAGAGCAAGGGAATGGGAGGCGAGCTGGCCCTGGCGCTGCCCGAGCAGCACGCGCTGGCGCTCTGGTTGCCGGCGGCGGCAGCCACGGCGCTGGCGCACAATCCCAACGTGCTCTGGGTGGAGCCGGACGCCAAACGCTATGCCAGCGCCGAGACCCTGCCCTACGGCATTCCCATGGTGCAGGCGCCGCAGCTCAGTGACGCGGCGGCGGGAGAGGTGCTGGTGTGCATCATTGACTCAGGCTACAGCGGCGGCCACCCGGACCTGCCCCACGGGGCCCAGGTGCAGGGCAGCAACGATGCCGGCACCGGCAGCTGGAGCAGCGACGAGAACGGCCATGGCACCCACGTGGCAGGCACCATCGCCGCCGTGGGCGGCAACGATCTGGGGGTCGTCGGGGTGCTGCCGAACCAGAGCGTGCCGCTGCAGATCGTCAAGGTGTTCGGGGCCAACGGCTGGGCCTACTCCTCCAACCTGGTGGGGGCGCTCAATGCCTGCAAGCAGGGGATGAGCAACCGGGGATTCACCCGCATGGTCATCAACATGAGTCTGGGGGGCAGCGTGCCCAGCAAGACTGAGGAGCAGGCGTTCAACCAGGCCTATGGCCAGAACGTGCTGAGCGTGGCGGCGGCGGGCAACGCGGGCAACACCAGCAAGTCCTATCCCGCCTCCTACGGCAGTGTGGTGAGCGTGGCCGCCATCGATGCCAACAAGCAGCTGGCCTATTTCTCCCAGCGCAACGATCAGGTGGAGCTGGCCGCCCCCGGTGTCTCCGTGCTCTCCACCGTGCCGACCGGCTACGCCTACTACAGCGGCACCTCGATGGCGACGCCGCACGTGGTCGGGGTGGCGGCGCTGGTCTGGTCACAGCGATTGGAGTGCAGCAACGATCAGCTGCGCCAGACCCTGCGCAGCAGTGCCCAGGATCTGGGGGCGCTGGGGCGCGACAACAGCTATGGCTACGGCCTGGTGCAGGCTAAGGCGGCGGCAGACAAAATGGCGCTCGGCTGTGGGCCGGGGACCGGTGGCAGTGGCAAGCCGGGTGGGCGCAAGTAGCTGATTGTTGACGTTGATCCCATTGCAGCAATGGCGGCAAACGGGCTCATCTGGTTGAACTAGGCTTCAGACACCACCCTCGTGGTGAGGGTGAAGCGGGAGGCAAAACAGGCGATGAAGCAACTGATGATGATCCTGGTGTGTGCCCTGGCACTGGTGGCGTGCAGCTCCCAGTACATCATGAGCACCAAGGATGGCAAGATGATCACCACCGACAGCAAACCCAAGCTGGACGAGAGCACCGGCATGTACCGCTATTACGATACCGAAGGGCGGGAGGTGATGATCAAGAAGGATGACGTCACCCAGATCATGGAGCGTTGAGGCTCTCCTCAAGCAACAAGGGCTGCCCGCGGGCAGCCCTTGTCATTTTCGGCCCTCACACCGTCTGGGGTACCTGACGGTTTACCTGACCCACGAACAGCTGGTGGAAGCGGGAGTGGGAGTTGGCCAGCAGGCTCACCGGCGAGCCCTGCTCCACCACGGTGCCCGCCTCCATCACCACCACCCGGTCCACCGACAGCAGCGGCTCCAGATGATGGGCGATCACCAGATAGCTGGCCTCTGGCCGGTAGCGATAGAGCAGCTCCGCCATCTTGCGCATGCCGATGTGATCGAGATCAGAGGTGGCCTCGTCCAGCACGATGAGCGGGCGGCGTGACAGCAGGATGCGGGCGATCACCAGCAGCTGGGTCTCACCGGCGGAGAGCTGCAGCTTGTCGAGCTCCTCGTCCAGCCGGCCGGCGCAGCGCTCGGCCAGCCCCACCCGGGCCAGCGCCTGCTCCAGTGCGGCGTCGTCATGCTCGGTCAGGGGAGCCAGATTGGCACGCAGGGTACCAAAGAAGGTGAGCGGGATCTGGGAGACGGTGTCGTAGAGATCGCGCACCGCCTCCGGTGCCAGCCGGGACAGCGGCTGCTCGCCGTAGTAGATCTCCCCCTGAGAGGCGGGATACATGGCCTGCAGCACCCCCAGCAGCGAGCTCTTGCCGGCGCCGGTGCGGCCGCACACGCCGACCTTCTCGCCGGGGGCCAGCTCGAAGTTGACCTTGTGCAGCGCCCACTGGCTGGCCTGCGGATAGCGCAGCCCCAGGTTGTCGAAACGCACCGCAGGGTGAGGGGCGGCGAGGGCCTCTCCCTCCTGACGCTCGCTCTCTATTTCGCTGTATTCGCGCACCCGCTCCACCGCGTTCATTACCTGCTCCACCTCGGCAAAGGTACGGATGAGGGAGTTGAGCATGGCGGAGGCGGTAAAGGCGTAGGTGATGGCCACGGCCCCCAGCAGCGAGCTGTTGCCAAAGGCCACCATCAGCGCCACGGCGCCCACCAGGGCGGCGGAGAGCAGGGTCTGGTGCATGCCGAGCCAGCGGTTGATGGAGGTGGTGGTGTACCAGCTGCGCAGGTTGTTGTCATAGTGCAGCAGCACCTGATCCAGCGCGAAGCGCTCGGCCCCGGCCAGGCGCAGGGCGGGGGCACCGCGGATGGTCTCGCTGATGCTGATGTAGAGCGGCGAGCGCAGCACCGACGCCTGTCGCCGCAGCTTGAGCTGCACCGCCCGGTAGCGGCGCTGCAGCACGTAGAGGGCCCAGCCCACCAGGGGGGCGATGAGCAGCAACAGCGGCATGTTGACGCCGATCACCACCACCTGCAGCGCCACCGACACCAGCATGCCGAACAGCCCCATCAGCATCGACAGCAGGATCTCCTGGGCTTCTCCCAGATCCCGATCGAAGCGGTTGAGGATACGCCCTTGCGGCACCTTGTCGAAGAAGGCCATGGGGGCGCGGCTGATGCGTCCCAGCATGCCGTCGAACAGGGTCCAGGCCAGCTTGAGGCCGAGTTTGTAGTTGATGACCCGCACCACCATGATGCAGGTGAGAGAGCCCGCTCCCAGCAGCACATAGATGCCGAGCAGCTCGCTCACCCCGGTCACCCCGGCCTTGCCGCCGAGCCAGAGATCCGAGGCGATGCGCAGCCCCTCCTGGCCCAGAGTGAGCAGCAGGGCGAGCAGGATGGCGCCGGGGGCGGCCAGGCGCTGCCACATGAAGCCGAACAGCCCCCAGTCCACCTTGCCCTCCACCACCTTCTCCTCGCTGAACTGCTCCGCCTCCTGAGGCGGCACCGGCGGGGTGGGGCGGGGATGCTGGATGAGATCCGCCAGCTGGTGGGCATCGAGCTCCACCAGTCGGCCCTGCTCGATGCGGATCACCCGATCGCAGTGGGCCAGCACGTCCGGATCGTGGCTCACCAGCAGCCGGGTCGGCCCCGGCTTGAAGGCGAGTCCCTGCTCCAGCACCTGGGCCGAGACGATGGGGTCGAGTGCCGAGAGCGGGTTGTCCAGCAGCAGGATGTCGGCCTGGGCGTAAAGGGCGCGGGCCAGCGCGACCCGCTGTTGCTGGCCGCCGGAGAGACGGGTGCCGAGCTCGCCCACCAGGGTCTGGTCGCCGTGGCTGAGCAGGGTGAGGTCGGCGCCCAGCGCACAGGCTCCCAGCACCCAGCGATAGCGCTCGCCATGCCAGGGCTGGCCGAACAGGATGTTGTTGCGGATGGTGTCGTTCATCAGCCAGGGCTTGTGGCCCAGATGGGCGACCCGGCCGTGGCGACGGATGCTGCCCTCGAAGCCGTTGTCGAAGCCGGCGATGAGGTGCAGCAGGCAGCTCTTGCCCGCCCCGGTGGCACCGGTGATCCCCACCAGTTCCCCCGGCTCGATGTGCAGACTGATCCCCTCCAGCACCGGTTTTTGCTGGTGCAGGGCGGTGACGTTGTCGAGCCGCAGGCCGCCCACCGGCAAGCTGGGGTCGGTGAGATCCCGATGCTGCTCGGGGCTGTTGAGGAACTCGCACAGCCGGTTGAAGCCGGTGTTGAAGTTGATCAGGGTGCGGATGAGGTAGGGCAGCCGCATCATGGGGATGCGCAGCACGGTGAACAGGGCGATGGTGGTGAACACCTGGGGCAGGGTGAGTTCTCTGCCCGAGACCAGATAGGTGGTGAAGGTGGCCAGGGTCACCAGCAGCGGGGTGCTCAGCATCAGGCTCTCGTTGATGGCATCGAGCCTGAGCACCCGCCCCAGCACCCCCAGCTCCTGCTGGCGCTTGTGGCCGGCGGCCCGGGTGAAGAAGGCACCGAGCCCGTTCTGGCGCACCAGCCGCAGCTTCTTGATGTACTCCGCCAGGATGCCGTTGCGCTCGTCCTGCTGACGCTTGAGCTGCTGCTCCTGCTGGTTCATGCGTCGCACCACCCGGGTGGAGATGAGCAGCAGCAGGGTGAGCACGGCGAAGCCGACCAGCCCGGCGCTGCCCACCTGCCACACCAGCAGGGCGATGGTGCCGAGCAGTTGCAGCAGCATGGTGAGCGGCATGGCGGGGTCCGCAAGAATCCAGGTAATGTCCCACACGTCCCGGTTGATGAGGTTTTGCACCCGGCCACCGGCCCGGTCGTCGAAGCTCTTGCCACCCAGCTTCATCACCTTGGCGAGCAGGGACTCGGCCAGCAGGCGGCGGATGGGCACGTGCATCTTGAGTGCCAGTTGTAGCGAGTGCTCCGCCAGCATGCCGGAGGCGAGCACCGAGGCAAACAGGGCGAACGCCAGCAGCAATTTCTGCTCGGTGGGGGCGCCGGCACCGAGCTGGGTCATGCTGTGGTTGAGCAGCCAGGGGCTGGCCAAGGTCGCCAGCATGCCGAGCATTTGCAGCAGGGTGAGCAGGCCAATGCGCCCGCGGTAATGGCGCCAGATGAAGGCGGTGATGGGCCAGGGGCGTACCGGCTGGGCGGCGGTGAGTGCGAGGAAGGCGTCGGCGCGGCCATCGCGCCTGTCTTCCGGCAGCAGGGGATAGAGATCGTCGAGGTTGACCTGGGGCTCGCTCAGCCCCTTGCGCTGCAGCGGGCCGGTCCAGTGATAGAAGAGGCGGCTCAGCCAGCCGGCCGAGATTTCCGGATGATCCAATGGGTGTCCTTATTATTTTGTGCTGCTTCCAGAGGGGCGGGGCGACTCATGGGTCGCCCTCGATATTGTCGTCTTGCTGCGGGCGCGAGCCCGGCGGGATCAGTGATCCCGATTCATGCGGATGAGCCGGTCCAGGATCTGCTCACCATCGACCCGCAGGCCGTTGTGTTCGTATTCGTTGGTGATCCAGGCGCGGCTGTTGCCAAGCCCCTTGAGGGTGTCGCGGCTGTAGTCGAACTCCACGTACATGTCCTCGGCATAGACGGCGCAGGCCACCGGCACAGTGTTGCGGGCCAGCTGCGCCGGGTCGTAGAGGGGCCCCCAGTCCGCTTTCTGGGCCAGCAGGTGAGCGGCCTCCTTCAGCGGGATGAGCTCGCGGAATTGCTCGAACATCCAGGGGAAGATCATCTCGCCGGTGAAGGCGAAGTCCTTGCCCGGTGCCCAGGCCAGGGCCGGGTATTCGCTTCTCACCCGCTCGGCCGCCCAGTTGCTGGCGCTTCCCTCGCAATAGATGGACTCGTGCAGGATGGCGAACACCGGGTTGGTGTTGAACGGCTGCATGGCCTGCACTTGGTAGAGGAAGGCGGGGTTGAGCCGCTCGCCGATGAAGGCGTCTTCCAGCAGGTAGTAGAGCTCCTCGAAGGCGCCGCTGGCACCCAGATCCAGCCCCTGCTGCTGCAACTGCTCCACCGTCAGGCGCTGGCCGTTGGGCAGGCGCACCTCATGGCTGTGCAGGTGGTTGGCCAGCCGGTTGGCGATGGCCTGGGCGTGGGGGAAGCGGGAGAAGAAGGCGCGGTTCTTGTCCGCCACCTGCTGGTAGGTGGCGCGGTAGACCTCGTCGGCACTGCGACCGATGGGGGCCACCCCGCCGGTGAGGTAGACCTCGTGCAGACTGTCCGGGAACAGGGAGAGGTAGGTGAGGCTGCAAAAGCCGCCGAAGCTCTGGCCGAGCAGGCTCCAGGGACGCCCCGGGCTCAGCACTTCGCGAATGTATTCGGCGTCGCGCACTATGCTGTCGGCGCGAAACTGGCCGAGGTACTCCGCCTGCTGTGGGGCGGTAAGCTGGGCCAGCGCCTCGGCGCTGATGGGGCTGGAGTGGCCGGTGCCGCGCTGATCGAGCAGCAGCACCCGAAATTCCTGCAGGGCCCGCTTGATCCAGCCGCTGGCGGCGGTCGGGCGCGGGGCGCCAAAGCCGGGCCCACCCTGCAAGAACAGCAGCCAGGGCAGATCGTCGTGCAGCCGGTCCTGGCGACAGAGGGTGCGGCCGAACAGGGTGAGGGTCTCCTCGTCATCCGGTCGCTGGTGGTCGAGGGGCACGGTGAAGAAGCGGGGCTCGCAATGGATGCCATCCAGCACGTAACGCAACGGGCTGCTCATCTGGGGTCTCCCTGAGGGTAGGAAAATCGTCGGCCTCATCATAGCCCCGGCGTGGGAACGGGTCACGCCGGTTTTCCAAATTGTTAACATTGTCACGAAGGGAAAACGGGCGGTGGCAGCGTGATGAATTTATTGTCGGCAAGGGAGTTGACGGCGCCGGGCGGCTGCACAAAGATGGCTCGCCTGCCGACGGGGCAGGGGTCGTAACAGGACGAGGTGGGCTTGATGAAGCCTAAGTGGATACGATTTCGCAAAAAAGAGAAACGGGTAAACCCGGAGGGTGTGCTGCAGACAGGATTGCTGCTGTTCAGTGCCACCTGCGGAGCGACCCTGCTGCTGGCAACCTGCAACGGCAGCTGACCGAAATGAAAAAAGCCCGCTCGATGAGCGGGCTTTTCAAATTTGGCTCCTCCTACTGGACTTGAACCAGTGACATACGGATTAACAGTCCGCCGTTCTACCGACTGAACTAAGGAGGAATTATGGTGCCCAGAGACGGAATCGAACCGCCGACACGGGGATTTTCAATCCCCTGCTCTACCGACTGAGCTATCTGGGCAACGGCGCGCATTAAACCCTTTCTGAACGGATGTGTCAACCGCAGGGCGCAGATAGTCGGACTGTTCGCTCGACAAGTGAGCAATCAGGGCGTTTGTTGGGCGGTTTGGCCCATTTTCATCCTGGGCGGCAGGTCAGCAGATAAAAAAAGGGGGGCCTGAGGCCCCCCTGGTCACAACTGTCGTGCTCAGTGGCGGCTGACGATGATCCGCCCGGTGCTCATGTCACGGGCCTGGCCGGTGACGCTGATCTTGAGCCCGTATTCCGGCAGCAGGCGACCGGCATCCGGGATCTCCTTGCTCTGGTAGCTGCGGGAATCCTTGAACACCCGGTTCGGGGTGATCCAGAAGTCGCGCAGCAGGGAGCCGCTCGGGTGTTTCAGGTTGAGCGGCTGCTGGAAGCCCAGGCTGAAGGTGGCGTCGTGGATCTGGTAGCGGGTGCTGGCCACGGCGCCGTCGCTCCACTTGAGGGTGCGCTGATCCGCATCCACCACCCCGAGGAAGCCCTCACCCGGGTGGACACCCACCCAGTTGTTGGCCTGGCTGTTGTCCACGTACCAGAGCAGCATGCCCGGCTCGTAGCGCATCAGCTGATCGGCCACGTTGATGTGGGCCAGCCCCTTGTCCACCCCGGCGTGGTTGCGCCACTCGGCCAGGTAGTAGTGATCCTTGGCCTCGTTGCCGTTGCTCTTCACAAAGCCGGCCAGGGTAAAGGCAGAGCTGCCCTCGGCCCCGTCGCTCAGCAGGGTGTCGCCATCGGCGAGGATCTGCAGCTCGTCCACGAACAGCCCGTTTTCGGCCACGCCGCCATCGCTCTGGTATTGCAGGGTGAGGGTGATCTGCTGACCGGCCCAGGGGGTGAGATCGAACTCGGCATCGGTCCAGCCGTTGGAGTTGCCGGTGATGCCGATCCCGAAGCCCACCCCGTTGGGATCGTCGCTGGTGGTCAGGTTGCCCGCGATGGGCTGGCCGTTGACCAGCACCCGGGCGTAGTCGAACCCCTCTTCAATCTGATACCAGGCCTTGAAGCCGAGGCTGGCGCTCTGTTTGCCGCTCAGATCCAGCTTGAGGCTCATGCGGTTGTCGAGGTTGTTGCCCTTGCCGCCATGGTATTGGTACTGGCCGGCGTAGGGCGGGTTGAGCGGGATCTGCTTGGCCGGCAGGTTGATGCGCACCACGTCGTCGTTGCGCCCCTTGTCGTTGGCCTGATCCAGCATGTAGACGTTGCCGCGGGGGCTGAGATCGGCGAGCTGCACGTTGCTGCCGTGCAGCCAGTTGCCGCCGAGGGAGGCCTGCAGGAACTCTTTGGCCCAGGCGGAGAACCCGGTCGGCTCGGTGCCGCCGATGACCCCGGCCCAGGAGCCGGAGGACATGATGGACCAGGTCGCCACCGGTTCACCCTTGCCGGTGTACTTGGTGTCGTACTCGTCCGGCAGCCCCAGATCGTGGCCATACTCGTGGGCACAGACCCCGGCCGCCGCATCGATGGGCTGGATGGTGTAGTCGTAGGCGGCAAACTGGCCGCCGAAGTTCTGGCTCGGGCTGCTGGTGCCGGGGATGGGGTAGGGGGTGCCCAGGTTCCAGCGGTGGGCCCAAATGGCGTCTTCGCCGAGATCGCCGCCACCGGCCTCCTCGCCGACGCTGGAGTGGAAGATCATCAGGTGGTCGATGAGTCCGTCCGGCTCGTTGCGGTTGCCGTTGCCGTTGAGATCGTAGCGATCCTCTTGGTCAAACTGCGCCAGATCGATGGAAGGGTCGTTCGCCACCTGGATCAGCGCCTCCTTCACCAGCTCCCGGATGGTGTTCGGGGTGGCGTTGGCGCCGTAGTAGGCAGCGTTCTTGTCGGCGGTATACCAGCCCGCCACCTGACCGCGCACGCTGTAGCTCTGGCCGGACTGCTGCTCGTAGAACTGGCGCATGGAGATGAACCGCTCGCCGTTCGGGCCGGCATAGCCCTTGGACGAGAACAGCAGATCGTTGTAGTGCGCCGGGGTGTAATCCGGGTAGTACATCTTGGTGAGCTCGGGGCGCACGCTGTTCTTCGGATAGTCCGGGAAGTCCACCAGGATGGCGAGAATCTTGTCCTTGCGCATCTGGCCCTGGTAGTGCTCCCGCTCGATGGCCTTGAGCAGCAGGGTGGGCACCCGATCACCGGGACGGGCGGTGCCGTTGAGGCGGATCTTCTTGAGGATGGTCTCGCGCACCTTGCCCTCTTTCACCGCCAGGGTGCCGCTGTTGCCCTGATAGGCCCGCGATTTTTCGCGATAGTAGCTGGCGAGGGCCGCCTGCTCCTGCTCGGGGGAGGCCAGGGTGGGGATGCGGCCGCTCTTCTTGAGCATCTCCAGCACCTTCACCTCGTCGGCCAGCGGGGCATCGAACGGACCGTGGACCGGGGCGGCCATGGCCTGGTTTCCAATCATAAGGGTTGAGCCGACAAGCAGGCTCATTATTGTTTTTTTAGGCATTATCTATGTGCTCCTTCACATGATAAAAAGGGAGCCTGGCTGGCTCCTCTTTCCGTACGGGCAGTGCTCCACCCGCGTCCCTTGATACACCTCGTCCATGGCCTTTGTCACCGGGGCGCTGCTGGTGGATCCTGCTGATTTCAAACGGCTTGTTGCGGGGGTTGTGCGGTTTTCCCGTGTCTCGTTGAAGCTCCATATGGAGCAATTCATTCCTGACAAAAGATTACGCTTTATTAACCTTTTGTGATGGCACCCCATTTGGGGTGGCCGCCGCCAGCTGCTTATCTTGGCTTGCCGCATTGAGCCAAGGTGGCTGTGCGGGTATGCTTTGCCGCAACCATGCCTGCGGGGCAGGGGCGCAGCCGATACGGCGCTCGCCCGCGCGGGCATTTGATACCAACACAGTCGCATCTGGGGTTAATATGAGTCTTGATATGCAAGAGTGGCGCGAAGAGACCACCGCCATCGTCAACGAGTTGCTGGCCGATGGCAGCAACCCGGATCTGGAATACGAGATTGAGCACCACTTTGCCTGCCAGGATTTCGATCTGCTGGAGAAGGCGGCGGTCGACCTGTTCAAGGCCGGTTTCGAAGTGACCGATGCCGAAGAGATGGAGCTGGATGATGGCGCCACCATCTTCTGCTTCGACGCCACCACCGAGTGCAAGCTGGACATCGAGACCATAGTCGCGGACATCGCCAAGATGCTGCCCATCCTCGAAAAATACGGCGTGGATTACGACGGCTGGGGCACCTACTTCCAGGAGTAAGAAGCCAGCTCACGCACGCGTTGCAAAAACAACAAGGCCACCCTCGGGTGGCCTTGTTGTTGCTGGCTTACTGCTCCGGCAGCTGGTAACTGCGGGCAAATTCGGCGGGGGGCAGGGGGCGGCTGAACAGGTAGCCCTGCAGCCGATCGCAGCCGGCCTGCACCAGCCACGCTTGCTGCTCCTGCGTCTCCACCCCTTCGGCGGTGATCTTGATGCCGAGCTCGTGGCCCAGCCCTATGACGGAGCGCACGATGGCGGTGGTCGCCTGGTTGGTGGCCAGCCCCTGGGTGAAGCTGCGGTCCAGCTTGAGGGTGGCCACCTGCAGCCTGGGCAGATAGGCGAGCGAGCAGTAACCGGTGCCGAAGTCGTCGATGGCAAGCTGAAAGCCGGCCTCGATCAGGTTGGCCAGGTTGCTCTCAATCTCGTCGGCATTCTCCATCAGCACCCCTTCGGTGATCTCAAGCTCCAGCTGCCAGGGGGCGAGCCCGTGGCGTTCGATGCAGGCGAAGATCTGCGGGCAGAGCTCGGGGTCGCGAAATTGCAGCGGCGACAGGTTGATGGAGAGCACCAGATCCGGTGCCGCCACCTGCCAGCGGGCCAGCTGGGCACAGCCCTGCTCCAGCATGTGGCTGCCGAGCAGGCCGATGAGCCCCAGCTCCTCCGCCAGCGGGATGAACTCGTCCGGCGAGATCATGCCGAGCTCGGGGTGGGGCCAGCGGCAGAGCAGCTCAGCCCCGTGCAGCTGGCTGGTGCGGGTGCTGATGATGGGCTGGTAGACGGCGGTCAGCTGGCCGGACTTGATGGCCAGCGGCAGTTGGGCGGCGATCAGCTGACGGCGCTTGAGCTTGGCATCGAGTTCGGGATCGAACAGGGTACAGTGCTGCTGCTGGCGCTTGCCCTGGGCCAGCGCGGCTTCGGCGTGGCTCAGCAGGCGCTCGGCGTCATTGGCCTTGCCGTGGGCGATGCCGAGGAACACCGGGATCTGGATCCTGTGCTCTTCTACCTGGTAGGGCACCATCAGCGCCCCCTGCAGGCGGCGGCTCCAGCTGGTCAGCGGCTCGCTCAGCTCGGGCAGCAGCATGGCAAAGTCGTCGGCGGCGACCCGGCACACCAGCGACTGGGGCGGGGCCAGCTGTTGCAGGCGGCGGGCCACCTGATTGAGCAGCCGGTCGGCGACCCGGATGCCGAAGCGGTCGTTGATCTCGCGAAAGTGCTGCAAATCGACCAGCGCCAGGCTCGCCTTGCGGGCACCGAGATGGCGGCTGGTCTGCAGAAAGTGGGAGAGCTTGAGCAGGCCGGTCAGGCTGTCGTAGTGCTGCTCCTGCTGCAGCTGGGCCTGGGTGGTGCGCAGTCCGGTGATGTCGCGGCTCAGGGTGAGGATGCCGAGGGAGTTGCCCTCGTCATCCGGCACATCGACCCGGGTCACTTCCAGATGGCGGCCCTGGCCGTTGGCGTCCACCAGGCAGTATTCACCGCGCCCCATCGGCAGCTCGGTGGAGAGGCGGTGGGCGACCCGCTGGCCGAGCGCCTCGCTCGCCACCATGCCCATGAAGTCGAGAAAGGCCTGGTTGCAGTCGATCAGCAGCCCTTGGTGGTCTTCCAGCCGGATTGGATCCGGGATGGCGTCCAGCAGGCGGCGTTGCAGCAGTTGCTGCTGGCGGAAGGTCTGCTCCAGCTCCTTGCGCTGGCCAATTTCATTGACCATGCCGAACAGGGCCACCGGTTTGCCTTGCGCGTCGTAGAGCGGGATCTTGTGGATCTCCATCCAGCTGGTGGCATCACCGCTGCTGCAGTGCAACTGCTGATAGAGCAGCGGTTTGCCCTCCGCCAGCAGGCGCAGATCCTCTTCCCGAAAGATGTCGCCCCAGGGCATGTCGGCATCGGTCTTGCCGATGAGATCCGCCGGTTGCGGCAGGCCTGCCTGCTCCGTGAAGGCACGGTTGGCAAACAGGTAGCGCCCATCCGTATCCCGGCAGAAGATATTCATGGGTAGCTGGTCGATGATCTGCTGCAGCAGGGGCAGGGTGAGCAAGGAGTTCACACAGACACTCACGGGGGAAATTTCGAGCAAATCTATGATAGCAGGCTGGTTTTGTAAAGCTTGGGTTAAGGCTGACTCATTTCTGCCGATCCCTGCTGACAGTCTGTGTCGCTGACGCCATAATAGCCGCCGGTCGGCCGATGGCCGGATTATATGGATGAGAGAAGCAGCATGAAAAAGATTGTGGGAGTAGCACTGGCCCTGTTGATGGCCGGTTGTGCCAGCGACAACAATGGCGGCGAACAGTACCGCTATACCCCGCCGGTAGCCAAGGCGACCAACAACACCCAGGAGATGCAGATCCCGGTGGATCTGGTGTGGGCCCGTGCCGAGAAGTGGTTTGGCGATCACGGTCTTAACATCGAGAACAGCCAGCGCGGCTCCGGCCTGATGACCGCCAACGTCGAGAATTCGGCCGACGGTCTGGAGTGGCTGGATTGCGGTACCATGGGTTCCAAGGTCGCACTGGGCAACCCCAACCTGCAGATCAACCTGATCATCACCCAGAGCGGCAACAACAGCGTGGCGACCGTCAACGTCAAGGGCAACACCCAGCTCTACTTCGTCGAGTCCTCCGGCGAGCGGGTACTGGCACCCTCCATCACCCCGGTGTGCGTCTCCCGTGGCAGCCTGGAACAGAGCCTGTTCTCCACCCTTGGCAATTAAGTCGCGCCGAGAGCCAGCAAAAACCCCGTTGCCTGCAACGGGGTTTTTTGTTTCCGGCCTGGCGACAAGGTGCATGTGGCCGTTGTCGATAACCGCAAAAAACAACCCCCGGCAGGGCCGGGGGTTGAATAGATACGGGTGGCTTAGCGGGCGACGTCGCCGTGAAACAGCGTCTGCTCGCCGGCTTTGAGCACATAGCCCTTCCAGGGGAAGAGGGTGTAGCCGCTGCCTTGCCACGACCAGTTGCCTTCCGCCCCCTGGCGGGTGAGCAGGTGCTGCTCGCCGCTCGGCAGGGTCAGCTCGGCCTGGCTCTGATCGGCGTTGAACAGCACGAAGGCGCTGCTGGTCTGGCCGGCATCGGTCGGGTTGAGCCGGATGCCCTGCTCGAACAGCCGCACGCACTGCTTGGTCAGCGCCGACCACTGATAGCCCGCACTGCCGATGCAGCCGTGGCTGTCGCGATCACTGCCAACCAGATGTTGTTCCGGGGTACTGCAGGCCGCCAGCAGCAGGGAGGTGGCCATCAGGGTCAGGGTGCGCATGCTTACTCCTTGGCGTCCCGCTCGATGACGATGTTGGAGAAGCCCAGCTCCTTGAAGTAGTTCTCCCGGTAATCCTTCACGCTCTTCTTGTCGCGCCGGCACACCTGGGCCAGCTGCTCTTCCATGGCGTGGAAGCTGGCCAGGTTGATCCCCTCGGCAGCGGCAATGGCATCGTAGATGCTGTTGAACTTGTCGTTGGCGTAGCCAATCTCTTTGGTTTTTTTGCCGTAGGTGTAGGTAATCTTGAACGCCATGGCGTTATTCCTTTGATTTGGCCTGCTTGCGCTGGACATACAGATAGAGGCTCTCGACCTTCTCTCTGGCCCAGGGGGTCTTGCGCAAGAACTTCAGGCTGGACTTGATGCTGGGGTTATCGGTGAAGCAACGGATATTGATCTGCTGCCCCAGCTCTTCCCAGCCATAGTGCGCAACTAGGGCGGTGACGATGGCTTCCAGCGTCAGCCCGTGCAGCGGGTTGTTCTTCTGCGAGGAGGCGGGCTGTTCGCTCATGCCTGCGCCACCAGCTTGGCAAAGGGCTGACCCATGCGGGTGGTGACCCCGTTGGCCAGATGGGGCTCGAAACCGGCCAGCATGCCCGGGCCAAACAGACAGACCACGGTACTGCCCAGCTTGAACAGGCCCATCTCGGCGCCTTTTTGCAGGGTGATGGCCTCGTCGCCACTGTAATCCCAGCGCACGACGCGCTTCTCTTTGGTCGGCGCTATGTTGCCGGCCCAGATGGTCTCGATGCTGGCCACGATAGTGGCACCGACCAGCACCAGCGCCATGGGGCCGTGCGGGGTGCGGAAGGTGGCGACCACCCGCTCGTTGCGGGCAAACAGGTTGGGTACGTTCTCGGCGGTGAGCGGGTTGACGGAGAAGAGATCCCCCGGCACGAACACCATGCTCTCCAGCACGCCGTCCAGCGGCATGTGGATGCGGTGATAATCCTTGGGCGCCAGGTAGATGGTGGCGAAGTCGCCATCCTTGAACGGTGCCACCAGATCCTCATAACCGCCCAGCAGCTCGCGGGCGCTGTAGTCGTGGCCCTTGGCCTGGATGATGCGACCCTGCTGGATCGGACCGAGCTGGCTGACGGTGCCATCCACCGGCAGCGCCAGGGTCATGGCATCCTCGACCAGGGGACGGATCCCCGGCTTGAGTTCGCGGGTGAAGAATTCGTTGAAGCTCTTGTAGTGGGCCGGACTCTCGTGCAGCGCCTCGCTCATGTCGACCTGGTACTGCTTGATAAAGGCCTCGATCACCCTGGTGGTGAGGTTGCCTGCTTCGGCAGCCGCAAGCTTGCCGACCAGGCGGGAGAGGGCGTGTTTGGGCAGACAGTATTGACCGGCAATTTTCAGGTTGTCAGTAATGCTCATGTTCATCATCAAGGTAGGTTGAATAGGGTCACAGCCGCGCCTGTTGGCGACCGTGACGGGCTTCCTGCATGGTTTCCAGGATGCGGTGATAGTTGTGGAAGCGATCGGCGCTGATGGCGCCACTGTCGACGGCGGCCCGCAGGGCGCAGCCGGGATCGTCCTTGTGGGTGCAGTCGCGGAACTTGCAGCCACCCAGATAGTCGCGAAACTCGACGAAGCACCAGGTGATGCGGTCGGCTTCCAGATGCCAGAGGGCGAACTCGCGGATCCCCGGGGAGTCGATGAGATCGCCACCGCTCGGGAAGTGATAGAGCCGCGCCGTGGTGGTGGTGTGCTGGCCGAGCCCCGAGTTTTCGGAGATCTCGCCGGTGAGTACATCCAGCCCCGGCATCAGGGCATTGGTGAGCGACGACTTGCCGACCCCGGACTGGCCGACGAAGATGCTGATCTTGTCGGTCAGGGCGGCTTTCAGTTCATCGAGCCCTTCGCCGCTCTCGCAGCTTACCAGCAACACCTCGTAACCGAGCTTGCGGTAGGTCTCGAGCTGGCGCTCGATGCGGGTGCGGGCCGCGTCATCGAGCATGTCGACCTTGTTCAGCACGATCAGGGGGCGGATCTCCACATCCTCGGCGGCCACCAGATAGCGGTCGACGATGTTGGTGGAGAACTCGGGCATCACCGCCGAGACGATGATGATCTGGTCGATGTTGGCGGCGATGGGTTTGACCCCGTCGTAGAAGTCCGGCCGGGTCAGCACCGAGTGACGCGGATGCACCGCCTCGATGACGCCGGCCGTCGCGGCATTGAGGCCGGGACGCCACACCACCTTGTCGCCGCACACCAGGCTGCTGATGCTGCTGCGCCGCAGGTTGCTGCGGTGGATGGCACCATCGCTCGCCTCGACGTCTGCGTGCTGACCAAAACGGCTGATCACCACCCCTTCGATGGCCGGGCCAAACAGGGTGTCATCCACGACCGTGGTGTGCTCTTTTTGCAGCCGCCGCTCGCGGTTGGCCTGGACGCGCCTTTGTTGACCCAGATTGAGTTTTGCTTTCTTTGCCACTCGATTCGCCAGTTTATGAACAGATCCAAAGCCAGTATGATACATGCAAATTGGCAAAATTCCGCCATTCCTCCCAATAGAGAGAGCAATCATGACAGTCAGCGCGCAGAACCTGGTATGGATCGACATGGAGATGACGGGTCTGGACCCCGAACAAAATGTGGTACTGGAGATCGCCACCATCGTCACCGACAAGGACCTGAACGTGCTGGCCGAAGGGCCGGTCATCGCCATTCACCAGAGCGACGAAGAGCTGGCCAAGATGGACGACTGGAACGTCAACACCCACACCAACAGTGGTCTGGTGGCCCGGGTCAAGGCGAGCCAGCACGATGAGGCGAAAGCCGTCGCCGAGACCCTCGAGTTCATTCGCCAGTGGGTGCCCGAGCGTACCAGCCCGCTGTGCGGCAACAGCATTGGCCAGGATCGTCGCTTCATGGTCAAGCACATGAGCGATCTGGAAGCCTTCTTCCACTATCGCAACGTGGACGTCAGCACCATCAAGGAGCTGGTGCGCCGCTGGCAGCCGGCGCTGCTGGACCAGTTCAAGAAGAGCGGTACCCATCAGGCGCTGGACGACATCCGCGAATCCATTGCCGAACTGCAGTTTTACCGCAGCCACGTCTTCAAGATCTGAGTCTGCGGCAAGGGCTTGTGCTCTCCCGGTTGCTAAAATCGACAGTTCGACCAGCTTTTGAGCGAACGCGCGCAACCAGACAAAAAAGCCCTTGCAATTGGAATGCCTGCTCTTATAATTCGGCTCCCGTACAGTAGCGCAAGCAACCAAATGCTGTACGGCCGTTTTAAGGTAGTTGCGGGAATAGCTCAGTTGGTAGAGCACGACCTTGCCAAGGTCGGGGTCGCGAGTTCGAGTCTCGTTTCCCGCTCCAAAAATTTGTAAGTGATATTCCGATGCGGGAATAGCTCAGTTGGTAGAGCACGACCTTGCCAAGGTCGGGGTCGCGAGTTCGAGTCTCGTTTCCCGCTCCAATCACTTGCAAATGACATCCTGTTGCGGGAATAGCTCAGTTGGTAGAGCACGACCTTGCCAAGGTCGGGGTCGCGAGTTCGAGTCTCGTTTCCCGCTCC